>JANLWD010000254.1:0-3109 GCA_031364345.1 Sphingomonas sp. | reverse complement strand
CGCCAAACCATATCTTCCCCCGAACGGGAAGGAATCATGATCACCTCGCTCCTGATCGCCAACCGGGGCGAAATCGCTTGCCGGATCATCCGCACGGCGCGTGCGATGGGCATTCGCACCGTCGCGGTTTATTCGGATGCCGATGCCAAGGCGCTGCATGTGCGGCAGGCGGATGAGGCGGTGCATATCGGGGCGTCTCCGGCGCGCGAGAGCTATCTGGTGGGCGAGAAGATCATCGCCGCCGCCAAGGCCACTGGTGCGGAGGCGATTCATCCGGGCTATGGCTTCCTGTCCGAAAATGCCGAGTTCGCGCAGGCCGTTATCGATGCAGGCCTGATCTGGGTCGGGCCTGCTCCCGCCAGCATCACCGCGATGGGGCTGAAGGATGCGGCCAAGAAATTGATGGCCGAGGCGGGCGTGCCCGTCACTCCCGGCTATATGGGTGAGAATCAGGACCCGGCATTCCTTGGTGAGCGCGCCGCCGAAATCGGCTACCCCGTGCTTATCAAGGCGGTTGCGGGCGGCGGCGGGAAGGGGATGCGCAAGGTCGAGGACGCAGCCGACTTCGCCGACGCGCTCGCCAGTTGCCAGCGAGAGGCCACCGCGTCGTTCGGCAACGCGCATGTCCTGATCGAGAAATACATCCAACGCCCGCGCCATATCGAGGTGCAGGTGTTTGGCGATACCCACGGAAACATCGTCCATTTGTTCGAACGCGACTGTTCGCTCCAGCGCCGCCACCAGAAGGTGATCGAGGAAGCCCCCGCGCCGGGCATGGACGAGGCGACCCGCGAGAAGCTGTGCGCGGCGGCCATGAAGGCAGCCAAGGCAGTCGATTATGTCGGCGCAGGCACAATCGAGTTCATCGCCGACACTTCTGATAGGGAAGGCGGGGGCTCAGGCCTACGCGCCGACCGCATCTGGTTCATGGAAATGAACACGCGATTGCAGGTCGAACATCCAGTCACCGAGGAGATTACCGGCGTCGATCTGGTCGAATGGCAGTTGCGCGTGGCTTCGGGCGAGGCGCTGCCGCTGCGCCAAGATCAGCTGGCCATCAACGGCTGGGCGATGGAGGCGCGGCTCTATGCCGAGGACCCATCCACTGGCTTTCTGCCCTCCATCGGGCGGTTGGAACACCTGAACCTGCCCGATACGCTCCGCGTCGATACCGGCGTCGAAGAAGGCGGCGAAGTCTCGCCATTCTACGACCCGATGATCGCCAAGCTGATCGCCACCGGCGCAACCCGCGATGAGGCAATCGCAAACCTAGAGGACGGCATCGACGATACCGAAGTTTGGCCGGTCAAAACCAACGCAGGCTTTTTGGGCCATTTGTTGCAGCATCCCGACTTTATCTCTGGCGATGTCGATACCGGATTGATTGGCCGCGACGTTGATTTTCTGGTTGAGGCTCCAGAGGCAGATAGCGACGAATTGGCCGATGTTGCGGCGTTACTTGCGGCCAATCCGGGCGAGGGACCTTGGAATAGCGCGCTTGGCTTTCGTGCCAATGCCAATGCCAATACGACAGCGCGTATCCGCGATGATGCGGGGACTGTGCATGTGGTGGCGCTGTCCGAAGTGGCCGATAAGGAACCCGCACGCGATGTGCTCGCCTTCACCGGCGGCTTTGCCCGGCGCTACACGCTCGACCGCCATGAAGGCGGGCATGTTGGGGCCGCTTCGGATGGTTCGATTTTGTCGCCGATGCCGGGGCGGATTATCGCTGTTGAGGTTGTTGCAGGGCAGGCGGTCACCAAGGGCCAGAAACTCCTCACGCTCGAAGCGATGAAGATGGAACACAGCCTGACTGCGCCGTTCGACGGGGTCGTGGCGGAGTTGAATGCCACCGCTGGCGCACAGGTGCAGGTTGAGGCTTTGTTGGTGCGGATTGAACCAGTTGAAGCGGACAAACCGTAGCTAATTTTGGCTCGCACGAAGACACGAAGACACAAAGATGTTTTCCGGCGAAGCCGGATTATCAAAATTGGGTTGTTGCAAACGGAACAGTCGCGATGATGAACTGCGCTTCGCGCCAAATCCCCTTTGTGTCTTCGTGCGAGCTAACCCTTTACGCAGCCAATTTCCGCAGCACGTAATGCAAGATCCCGCCGTTCATGAAATACTCGACCTCGTTCGCCGTATCGATGCGGCACAAAGCGTCAAAGTTAAACGTCGTGCCGTCCGACCGCGTGACCTTTACTGTCACCGTCTGGCGCGGTTTCAGGTTGGCGACGCCGGTGATGGTAAAGCTGCAATCGCCGTTGAGGCCCAAGGATTGCCGCGTTTCGCCTTCTTTGAACTGCAACGGCAACACGCCCATGCCGACAAGATTTGAACGGTGAATGCGCTCAAAGCTTTCAACGATCACTGCACGCACGCCGAGTAGGTTGGTGCCCTTTGCCGCCCAGTCACGGCTGGAACCGGTGCCGTATTCTTTGCCCGCGATCACTACCAAGGCGCTGCCATCGGCTTTGTGCTTCATCGCCGCGTCGTAGATCGGCATGACTTCGCCGTTATAGCTCGACATGCCGCCTTCGATACCGGGGACCATTTCGTTCTTGATGCGAATGTTGGCAAATGTGCCGCGCATCATCACGTCGTGATGGCCGCGGCGCGCGCCATAGCTGTTGAAATCGGACTTTGCGACTTGATGCTCCATCAACCATTTGCCGGCGGGGCTGTCGGCTTTGATGCTGCCAGCGGGGGAGATGTGGTCGGTAGTGATGCTGTCGCCGAGGATCGCCAATGGTTTCGCCTCGATGATGTCCGAAACTGGTGCCGGTGTCATGCTCATCCCGTCGAAATAGGGCGGGTTGGCGACATAGGTGGAACCAGCGCGCCAGTTGTAGGTTTCGGAACCTTCAACCTGAATCGCCTGCCAATGTTCGTCGCCTTGATAGACGCTGGCATAGCGGGTTTCGAACATTTCGCGGCTGATCGACGCGGTCATGGCGTCGTGGATTTCCTGATTGCTTGGCCAGATATCGCGCAGGAACACATCGGTTCCGTCAGTCGCCTGACCAATTGGTGTGCTGGTGAAATCGGTAGTGACCGTTCCTTTCAGCGCGTAAGCGACCACGAGCGGCGGCGAAGCCAAGAAGTT
>JANLWD010000222.1:0-2359 GCA_031364345.1 Sphingomonas sp. | reverse complement strand
GGAACGCAGCACCGACCCCAATAGCGATCAGGGTAAACATGTTCAGGTGTCGCGTCTTGAGCGAATTCCAGCCGCGCACGAAGAATGGCGCGCCTGCCCACAAGACGATCGGTGCGGCCAGCGCCAACTGGACCCATTGGGAAATTGCCGGGCTGACGAGATGGAGGCCGAGCAGATCGGCACCCATCGTGAGCACGAGAAGCGGCACCGAAAGCGCGGCCGATACCCACCAGCGCCGGGTGAAATCAATCAGTTCAGGGTTGGGCGCATCGTCGAGCGACGGCGCTTCGGGTTCGAGCGCCATGCCGCAGATCGGGCAATTACCCGGACCCGGCTGGCGAATTTGCGGGTGCATCGGGCACGTCCAGATTGCGCCCGGCGTGACCAGTTTTTCCGGACGAGGTTCGGAGGATGTGTAGCAGGCGGGGCTCGCGACAAACTTTGCTCGACAACTGCCGGAGCAAAAATGATAAGCGCGACCGCCATGCTCGGCATGATGCGCGGTGGTAGCGGGGTCAATAGTCATCCCGCAAACCGGGTCTTTGCTTTGATCGTTCACACACTCACCTCGCAAGTCTTGCCCGCGATACGACGAGCGCGATAGCCGCGAGCGCAGCGATGACGAGATAGCTGGCAATCTGATATTCAGAGGCAAATCGCGCCCCCTCCGCCGGAAATACGGCCATACGCCCCGTGTTCAGCAACGCATGGAAGACGATCACCGCCACGACGCTCTGCCGGGTCGTGTCGAACAGCCAGACCATCAATACGCGCACGCCGATCGCACCCAGTCCCCACCAGGCCAAATCGTTCGTGGTCGCGCCAACCGCCGCCATCGAAGGGAGATGCGCCAGCCACCAGATTACGGCCAGGGTCAGCGCTGCTCCGAGCGATCCGAACCGGTATTGAAGCGGTTCGGTCGCAAAGCCGGTCCAGCCGACTTCCTCGCCCACGGCCAGCGCGGCAAACAGCGCGAACATGGCCAGCAGGTTTGAAGCAGTGCGGTTGCCAAAGTGCATAACCGCGCCACCTTCGTGGATGCCGATCGCGAGTAACGTCAACGCGTAGATTAACGGAGCCAACCCCACCGCTACCAGAAGCCCACGCCTGTCGCTGAAGATGCGCGGGTCGAGCGAGTTTTTGAGGAAGCTCGTAACCGCCGACCGTTCGCCGCGATGAAATTCCAGGACAACGGCCGCAATCATCGGAACGAAAGCAAGCGCAAGGTCAACGACGGGTATCCTTGCAGCGCCAATGACACCGAGGGGACGACCAACGATGACGAGCGGCACCGCGATGGCGAAAACGAGCACGAAGAACGCCAGTGGCGAACGGGATGTTCGTGGAATGTCAGCCAAGATCGGCCAGCGCGGCGCGAATGATCTTGGCCGAGCGGCGCAGCGCGGTCTGCTCCTCGACCGAAAGTTCCGGAAGAAGCACGCGTTCGACGCCAGCCGACCCCAAAATGCACGGCAAGCTGAGAAAGACCTCGCTGATCCCGAATTGCCCAGTGAGCAGCGTCGATACGGGCAGTATCGCGCGTTCATTGCGGATAATCGCTTCGCATATCCGGACCACGGCCGTCGCGATACCGAACGAGGTGTAGCCTTTCCCGGACACGATCAAATATCCCGCATCGCGCACGCTTTTGGCGATGCCATCTTGATCGACCTTTGCGCCCGTCGTCACGAAATTTTCCAATGTCAGATCGCCAACGCGCACGGTGGAAAATGCTGCCACTTCGCTATCGCCGTGCTCGCCAAGAACCAGGCCAGCAAGCGCTGAAGGTGCGACATCGAGCCGAGCCCCGAGCGCTTGGCGCAGGCGACTTGAATCCAGAAGTGTGCCCGTGCCGATGACGCGCTGAGCGTCCAGACCTGATTTTCGAAAAGCCACTTGGGCCATCACATCGACAGGGTTGGCGGCAACCAAAATTATCCCTGCAAAGCCCGCGCTTACGAGGCTATTTACACAGGCTTCAACGATCACCGCACTTCGCGACAGTACCGCAAGGCGGCTTTCGTCGCCGTGCGTTGCCGCACCTGCGGCAATGACTGCGATGTTTGCGGTCGCGGCGTCTTCATAGATGCCCGCCCAGATGCGCGCCGGTCTGGCAAGCGCGTTGGCGTCAGCAATGTCTGCGGCTTCGGCCTCGGCCAGTGCAGCATTACTGTCGATTAGCACGATTTCGCTGACGAGCGCGCGCAGCATAAGGCCATATGCGGCAGTCGATCCGACATGACCTGCACCAATTATTGCAATCCGCGCCGCGTTGTTTGCTATAGTCAAGATTAAATCTCCGCCAGATGGGGATATTGGTCGCGACTTATCGGTGGCAGCGTCGGAAACTACTCACTCG
>JANLWD010000217.1:0-7520 GCA_031364345.1 Sphingomonas sp. | reverse complement strand
CTCGTCCTTCAGATGCGCAGCACCCCGGTCGAGCGTCAGCTGTTCGATGCCGCGATGTGCAAGATGCAGGATCGTGCCGCCCGGCGTTTCATACATGCCGCGCGATTTCATGCCGACAAACCGGTTTTCGACCAGATCGAGCCGCCCGATCCCGTGCGCACGACCAAGATCGTTGAGTTTGGCAAGCAGCGTAGCGGGCGACATCCCTTCGCCGTTGACCGCGACCGCATCGCCGCGCTCGAAATCGACGGTGATCACCTCGGGCTTGTCGGGCGCATCCTCAGGATTGACGGTGCGCGAATAGACATAATCGGGGACTTCATCCCACGGGTCCTCGAGGACTTTGCCTTCGGATGACGTATGCAGGATATTCGCATCGGTTGAGAACGGACTTTCGCCGCGCTTGTCTTTTGCCACCGGAATCTGGTGCGCCTCGGCAAAAGCAATGAGGGCAGTGCGGCTCGTCAAATCCCACTCGCGCCACGGGGCAATGACTTTGATGTCGGGGGCGAGCGCATAATAGCCGAGTTCGAAACGCACCTGATCATTGCCTTTGCCCGTCGCGCCGTGGCTGACAGCGTCCGCGCCGACGGCCCGTGCAATTTCGACCTGGCGCTTGGCAATCAAGGGTCGGGCAATCGACGTGCCGAGCAGATAGAGCCCTTCATAAACCGCATTGGCGCGCATCATCGGAAAGACATAGTCCGCCACGAATTCCTCGCGCAGGTCGTCGATGAAGATATGCTCGTCGCGCACACCCATCAGCTTTGCCTTGGCACGCGCAGGCTCGAGCTCCTCGCCCTGCCCGAGGTCTGCGGTAAACGTCACCACTTCGCAGCCATAGGTCTGCTGGAGCCATTTCAGGATGACACTGGTGTCGAGCCCGCCCGAGTAAGCCAATACGACCTTGTTGATTTCGCTCACTGGCACGCTCCGCTGATTCGTCGTGGCTCCTCTAGAAGCGCGCGCTCACCCCATCAATCCGAGCGCGAGCAAGAATAGTCCGAATGCGACAAGCACGAATGCCGACACGCATAAAAGTGCAACGGTTCGCCACAATGCGCTGCGCCAGCTCAGCGAATAAGCGCCTTTCAACTGTGAAAAGAAATGGACAGGAACCAGCGCAGTCAATGCTGTGGGTTTCAATCCAAGTGCGCCGACAAATGCCATCACGATCAGCAACAGCATGACAAATGTAATCGAATAGGTTACGAAAACGGCATGGTCATAGAGTTTGAATTGCGGTCGCCACGCAAACATCAGCCACATAAACGGCAACGATAACGGCATCAGAGCCCATGCGAATTTATAAGCGCTCGACTGTAATTTATAGAGGAGTAGTTTCGGGTTTCTGACTGCTTGTGAGATACTATCATCCAAAGCCGCCGATCCGGTGTCGAAACCAAAATCAGTTTTAAGTTTATAGGGTTTGCCCTCGACCATTTTCTGAACCTGAATGAAAAAATCGCGACCATCGCGTTCGTCGGCAATCTCCGCATCAATTTTGGTCAGATCTTTACGTTCGGCGGCAAGCTTGGCCCGGTCACGCATCAATATCGTCAGCTTGTCTTCCGATTGTTTCGCAACGGTGCTGAAACTGAATTCGTTTTTGCCGTTCTTATCGCTGGGGATCGGCCCGCCGACCGTCTCGAACACCGCGAACATCAGGAACACGCTGAACAAGAACAGCGCCAGCGGCGACACGAATTTCGCGCGCTCGCCGTGGATGTAGCGCCGCGTCAGCTCGCCCGGTTTGAAAGCGAGCATCGGTAGCGTGCGCAAGATCTTGCCTTCGATATGAAAAACACCGTGCAGCAGGTCATGGCCATAAACCGCCAGCGTTCGGTGCACATGCGCCGCCTGGCCGCACTGGTGACAATGCGATCCCATGAGTGTCGCGCCACAATTCAAACAGGGGCCATGTCCGGTTTCGACCTTTTGCCCGTGATCGGGCTCGACCGCTCGCCCAATAACAGCGCCGGTCAGGGCATCGCCCGCTGCTTCGAAACCAATCGGCACTCAACGTCCCCGAAACGCCGCCTCCGCCAAGGCCATGTAATCGCGCGTAATGGGCAGTGTGTCGCGGCGGCGCGCATATTGCACCTGAAAATTGCACATCGATCCGCCTTCGAACGATGTCGCCGCTCCTGCCAGATAGAATTGCCACATGCGAAAGAAGCGCGCATCGTAAAGCGCTTCGATTTCGGTGCGGTGGGCAGTCACGCGCCGATACCATTCACGCAATGTGAAAGCGTAATGGAGTCGCAGCGTTTCGACATCGGTCGCGATCAGTGATGCGCGTTCGCTGGCAGTGATGATTTCGCTCAAGCTGGGCGAATAGCCGCCGGGGAAGATATATTTCGCGGTCCAGCTGTCCGTCACACCCGGTGTCCCCATCCGCCCGATCGTGTGCAGCAGCATGACGCCATCGTCAGCGAGCAGATTGCGGCATTTCCTGAAAAAGGTCTCGTAGCTGGCAGGACCGACATGTTCGAACATGCCGACCGAAACGATGCGGTCGAATTGTCCGGTAACCTCGCGATAATCGACAAGTTCGAACCTGACGCGATCGGCCACACCCGCAGCCGCAGCACGTTCGTTCGCCACCCTGATCTGCTCTTCGCTCAGCGTCACGCCGAGGACGTCGACTCCGGCCTTGTCATGCAGATACAGCGCCATGCCGCCCCAGCCGCAGCCAATATCGAGCACACGCTGCCCCGGTTTCAGCGCCAGTTTGGCGGCAATATGGGCTTTCTTGTCGGCTTGCGCGACCTCAAGCGTGTTCGCCGGATCGGTGAAATAGGCGCAGCTATATTGCCGGTCGGCATCGAGAAACAGGTCATAGAGCCGGTCATCGAGATCATAATGGTGCGCGACGTTGCGTTTTGACCTGCGCGCCCAGTTGATCCGCTGCACCCGCCCGACAATCGCATTCAGCCCGCGTCGCCACGCCGCCGCGTCTTCGATGATCCCGCCCTTTTCCCACGGATTATTGTGATAGATGAGACCGATCAGGTCGATGATCGTGCCCTTTTCGACGATCAGCCGCCCATCCATGAATGCTTCGCCGGCACCCAGATCGGGGCGAAGCGCGATGTCGCGCGGCACGCGGGCATCGGCAAAGCGGACCGCGACGTCAGGCCAGCCAGCAGTGGGTGTGCCATAGGTTTTTGATGCACCCGCATGATCGACGATGGTCAATGTGCCGTGTTTGACAGCGCTGGCGATGAAACGGTCGAACAGGCTCATTTCGGAATCTTAACAGCTAAGCCCCGGCATACCATTCATAACCCGCCACATCTTCCCAATAGCCGCCCTTGCCACCGTAATGGCGCGCGAGTGTTGCGACGGCTTCGACGCGCTCGACATATTTGGCATGCTTATAACCCAGTTGCCGCTCGACTCGCAGGCGCAGCGGCGCGCCATTCGGCACAGGCAGAAGCGCGTCGTTGAGCGCCCAGGCCAACATCGTCTGCGGATGCAGTGCGTCGATCATATCGACCGATTCATAATACATCGTGCCGTTCGATTGCGGATCGGCGCAGTGGAAAATGATGTAATTGGCTTGGCGGCTGACCCCGGCCTGATCGAGCAGAAGTTTCAGCGGGACACCAGTCCATTTGCCGATTGCGCTCCACCCTTCGACGCAGTCATGCCGCGTGATCTGGGTGCGCGCGGGCATGGATTTCAACGCGGACAGCGAAATTGCCTGCGGGCGAGCGACCATGCCATCGACGACAAGCTGCCAATCGTTGAACCCGGTTGCCACATGCCGGGCATAGGCATCACCCGACGGCATGCGTGTGCCGTTGGCGCGAAATATCGGCGAGCGCTCGTTCGGCGCGAATTCCTTGGCAAGTGCCGCTCGGTCCTGCAACAGGCGGTGCAGCGCATAATTGGCGTCCTCGCCCGATTTCAAGAGATTGCGAAACATCGCATTCTTGCCGAGTGAATCGCAGCCGGTCAGCAGGCCCCCTGCTCCGGCCACAAACAGCGCGCGGCGCGTTATCACGCGGTTTCGCCCATGGGCTCAATCCGTTTGTCGGGCCGATCGTGGGGAATGCGGAACTTGCCCGTAATCATTGACCGGATTTCATTATATGGCCCCGCAAGCAGCACCAACAGCAAGTGCACCACGATGAACAACGCAATCAGCGCCGCACAGATGAAATGGATCGACCGCGCCGATTGTCGCCCGCCCAGCAAATCGATTGCCCACCCCATCAGTGGCGACATGCCCGGTTGCATGCAGATACCCGTCAGGATCAGCATCGGGATCAGGACAAACAGCACGCCAACATAAGTGATTTTCTGAAGCGTATTATATTTGAGCGCCGCCGCGCCGGTCGGGAATTGCAGTTTGACGTGGTGAACGACTTCTTCGAACAAATGCCCGGGCGCAATCTCGGCACGCGTCAGAGTGAGGTCGCGCTGGATATGCTTGTTGATCAGGCTGACAATCAGCCATCCGAGAAAACCGACCGCAAAAACCCAGGCGAAGAACAAATGCCAGTGCCGCGCCAGTGCCAGATTATAGGTCGACGGAATGGTCGCCCACCCGGGAAAGCGCCCGCCCTCGATAAACCAGCTGATCCGCAGCCAAGGCGTATCCGTGTTCGCACCGTAATGACCCCAATAAAGTTGGGGGTGCGCGTTTGAGATCATCATCCCCGACATCAACAGGACAATGACAGCGACGGCATTGATCCAATGCCAAGCCCGCGTCGAAATGCGGTGCTTGGTGACAAGCTCGCCGCCTTTGATGTCCGTTTCCATCATCGCCATACGAAGCTGCCCGTGCGGCCGTTACACGTCAACCATAAGCGCGAGTGAAAAACACGATCGTCGTTGTTGCCGTCACGCCAAGCGTCCACCAGCGGATGAGGCGCGGCGAGAGCTTCTTGCCATAATGCGCGCCTGCCCAGCCGCCGATCGCTGCGCCGATGAGCATCGGCACGCAAATCTGCCAGCGGATCATCCCCATGCCGATGAAAACGATGGCCGCCGCCGTATTGGCAATGCCGAGCATCAGCGTGCGCGGCGCCATCAGCCGGTGCGGCGGCATTCCGGCAAGCAAACCATAAGTCGCAGTTGTCATGATCCCGACCCCGCCGCCGAAATAGCCGCCGTAAAGCCCGAGCAGGCTCTGCGCGACCATCAGCGTCGGCGGGCCAATGCTGACTTTGGTTTTGAGCCAGTCGGCAGCGGACTTGCCGAACGCGATTGCGAGGAATGCGATCAGCAGCAGCCACGGTATGATGATGTCGAAGGTGTGCGTCGGCGTGATGACGAGCAGCAGACTACCGACCAGCCCGCCGACAAAGGTAATCGCCGCCAGCGTCCGGACGCTGATCCCGCCGAGCGGTTCCAAGTCTTTGCGGAAACTCCACGCGGCGGACATGGCCCCTGGCTGCAACGCGACATTGCTGGTCGCATTGGCAATCGGGCTGGGCAAACCAAGCGCGATGAGCGCAGGCATCGTCGCGAACGTGCCCCCGCCCGCCAACGCATTCATCGAGCCGCCGACAAGGCCAGCGGTGGCGGCGAGGGTCAAGTCATCAAGCGACAACGATTGCATTCACGTTAAGTTTGTAGTAACGATTTTGCATGGACAGAGAATTCGAGTGGGACCCAGTCAAGGCACGCTCGAATGAACGCAAACACGGCATCAGTTTCGAAACGGCGACATTTGTGTTTGACGACCCGTATTCGCTGCTCGAGCTCGAAAGGGTCGAAGGCGGAGAATATCGCTGGCAGACATTGGGCATGGCCGGTGATGCTCCCGTTCTTTTCGTGGTCCATACGATCCGCGACGAGGATGTCGAGATCGTCCGCATCATTTCGGCGCGCCGCGCCGACCGCAATGAAAGAAAACGATATGAGCGACAAGCTAGTTAGAATGACCGTCGATTTGTCGAAGCCTCGGACGCTGACCGACGCGCAGCGCGAGGAGCTGCGCAAACTCGCCGAAATGCGCGACGAGGACATCGACTATAGCGACATCCCGCCCGCCGACTTTTCGAACGCCATCTTGTTCCGCGACCGGCACCTTTACAAACATCTGTTCAAGCCAATCAAGCAATCGACGACCGTGCGGATCGACGCCGATGTGCTGCTGTGGCTGCGCGCAAAGGGGCGCGGCTATCAGACGCGAATCAACGCGATTTTGCGCGAGGCGATGGCGAAGGAGGGGGGGTAGACCGTCATTGCGAGCGGAGCGAAGTAATCCAGTCGAACAGTGTTTTTGAATTCGCGCCTAAAACGGCACATCGTCATCCAGATCACTGTCAAATGCTGACGGGCGCGACGCTTTTGATTTCGTATAGTCCGGAAGCGCTTTTGGGGGTGGCATCAGACGAAGTCGCTCAGCTTCTTCATTAGCCTTGTCTTCGCCAATAAGCCTGATGATACCGACGACGGTTTCAGCTGCTTTAGGGAAGTTCGCCAATGTTGCGGTCCCTCCGCCAACGATCGTCATTATGGATGCAGCGATGGCCATCGTTCGAGCAAAGCTCAACCTCTGCAATGACAACTCGATTTCGAGTTCAGTAAGTTTATCGAGCAAAGCCTTTTGCTTCGATTCGGACAAAACAGAATCGCCGATGGAGTGACGGAGTTGATCTATTTCCTGCTGAATTTTAGCGCGGGTTACACGACCTAGCTGAACAGAGAATGGCCTTGATACTAACTGGCTTTGTAGCCTGACTTTAGCCACTACCCCGGCAAGATAGACCTGAAACGTCTGATATTTCTTGTAGTTCGAGATGTCATCCGAGATGTCGGGCAACCCCAGAACACCCAGGGCTTCTGCAATCCCAATTATCGTGCTGACGAACTGCGATCGTATTTCGTCTGCGAACTCATTGGACCCCTGCTGATCTAGCAATCGAGCTAAGTTAGCTTGTGCTTCACGAACAAGAACTACGAATTTTTCGTGATCATCCTGCGGAAGGTTGTCATAAGTAGTTTCAGGAATCAGGTCGTACTCAGACATTTCGACCCCCAACAAATAATTTCAACAGCAGACGCGCTTCAAAGTGGGGCTGCAAGTCAAATCACCCCAAAGCCCTCATCTTCTCCTCCGCCAGCGCGTCCAGTTCCGCCCGCGATTTTCGTTCGCTTGACGTCTTCAACTGACCGCACGCCGCATCGATGTCCCGCCCCCGCGGCGTGCGCACCGGCGCTGATATCCCTGCATTGAAGATAATCCCCGAAAACGCGCGAATCCTTTCGGGCGTCGAGCATTCATAGGCGGCACCCGGCCACGGGTTGAACGGGATCAGGTTGACCTTGGCGGGCAAATCATAATGCTTGATCAGCCGCACCAGTTCGCGCGCGTCGGCGTCGCTGTCGTTTTTGCCGTTGAGCATCACATATTCGAACGTGATCCGCCGCGCATTGTTCGCCTGCGGGTAATCGGCGCAGGCCTGGAGCAGTTCCTCGATCCCGTATTTGCGGTTGATGGGCACGATCTCGTCGCGCACTTCCTTGGTCACGGCATGCAGCGAGACCGCGAGATT
>JANLWD010000128.1:0-4036 GCA_031364345.1 Sphingomonas sp. | reverse complement strand
TATCGTGCCCGTCGCGCCGGTCAACGATCTGGCGCAAGCGCTCGACAATCCGCTGGTCGCTGACATGATGGCGACCGTCGATCATCCGCAAGGGCCGCTTCGCGTGCTATCGAACCCGATCAAGATCGACGGCGCACGCCTGCCCAATCGTGCAGCACCCAAACTGGGCTGTGATACCGACACGCTGCTGGACGAAGTCGGATACAGTACCGCGCAAATCGCGGGTTTGCGCGCCAGCGGAGTCGTCTGATTTGGGCAAACTCTCGGGCATCCGCGTCGTCGACCTCTCGCTGTTCCTGCCCGGCCCGATGCTGACGATGATGATGGCCGATCAGGGTGCCGAGGTGATCAAAATCGAGCCACCGACTGGCGATCCTGCGCGTGAGCAAGCACCATTTGAAGGCGGCCAGTCGGTCTGGTTCCGAAATCTCAACCGCGGCAAGGATTGCCGCCGCGTCGACCTCAAATCGGACGCGGGCCGCGACGCACTCTGGACATTGATCGACAAAGCCGATGTCTTTGTCGAAGGGTTCCGGCCGGGTGTCATGGCGCGTCTGGGCATTGACTATGCCGCGGTCGCTGCGCGCAATCCGCGCGTCGTCTATTGCTCGATCAGTGCCTTTGGACAGAGCGGCAAACTTGCCGATCATCCCGCACATGACCTTGCGGTGCAGGCAATGGCGGGCTTCGTGTCGGTCAACGATGGGATCGATGGCGAGCCCGTGGTTCCCGGTGCGCCGAGTGCCGACATGGCCGCAAGCCTGACAGCTTTGTCAGCGATCCTGATGGCATTGATCGGGCGCGCGAAATCGGGGCGCGGCGATTACATCGACTGCGCCATGTTCGACAGCCTGCTGCCGTGGTGCGCGCACATCGCAGGGAATGCGATCATGGGCGGTGCAGCTCCCAAATCGAGCCGCCAGCGCTCACTGGGTGGCGCTGCGTTTTATCAGGTTTATCGCTGTGCTGATGACAGGCATATCGTGCTCGGTGGCCGCGAACAGAAATTTGCCGAAACGCTCCTGACGGCATTCGGTCGTGCCGACCTGATCGCGCATGCCGCGCGTCCGGCGGGCGAACAAGACGCGCTGATCGCTTTCCTGCGCGCGACTTTCGTGACCAGAACGCATGACGAATGGACTTTATGGTTCGCCGATAAAGACGTTGCCTTTGCTCCCGTGCTCGATTTTCGTGAAGCACTCGACCAGCCGCACGTCACCGAACGCAAGCTGTTGATCGAGGCGGAAGGCGGCCACATGATTGCCCCTGCAATCCGGTTTGGTGCGTGAGCTTACCCCTCAACCTCGATGTGCATAGCGTAAGCAAAGCGGTCACCGGGATGGTGACTTGCCGAAATTTCGAAAAGCCTCGCCGCTTCATCATGGAAACAGCGCAGGATGCGCAAACAGGGGCTGCGGCGCGGCACGTCGAGCAATGCCGCCACGTCCGCGCCCGCCGCGACTGCCTGAATATCCTGTGTGACGCGCGTGACTTTCAGCCGAGCAAGGCGTTCGAGTTGGCGGAAAATCGTTTCCCGGTTGGGTTCGACCTGATCGATCACCGCGCTCAGATCGGCATGGACATAGGCATCGACCAGCGCGATCGGCACGGTGTCGGTCCCGCCATAGCGTATCCCACGAAAGCGGAACCAGCGGCCACCGGCCACAACACCAATCTGTTCGGCAATCGCTTTGGGCAGGCCACCTTCGGGCAAGCGTTCGAATTCGAACCGGCTGTCGCGCGCATATTGCAGGATTTCAGCCACGTTCGACAGCGGCTGGTGCAACGCCCCGCCACGCGCCGCGGCCGGTTGCACGACAGTGCCAGAGCCACGTTTGCGCGAAATCAGCCCCTCTCCCTGCAAGCCGCGCAGCGCCTCTCGCACCGTAAAGCGCGACACGCCATATTGGATGCACAGCATGTTTTCGGTGGGAAACTCACCTTTTGGAAATGCGCCGCTAAGAATCGCCGTGCGCAAGTCATCGGCCATTTCACGGTAGCGGGGCTTTTTCGTTTCCGCCTTGGTCGTCAACCCGATGCTCCCAAAGCGGTGCAGGCATGACCGCCGAACCCCTTATCGCGCAGCTTGCCCGCCATTTGCAACGTCCCGTGCCCGAATCTGTCCGGACAAGAGCACGGCTGCACCTGCTCGACTGGCTGGCGTGCGTGGCGGGAGCGCGGGGGAGTGCCGTGGGACAGTTGGCGAAGGGTGGTGCGATCGAAGACGACGTGGCGTTGCTCGGCAATGTGCTCGAAATGGACGACGTCCACCGGGCCGGACTGCTGCATCCCGGTCCCGTGATTTGGCCGGCCGCGCTATGGTGGGAGTATGACGCGCCCCTCGACGACATTCTTGCAGCAGGTGTCGTTGGTTACGAAGCGATGATCGCCGTCGGAGCGACTTTTGACGGCTACCATTATGCTGGATGGCATCCGACCTCGACAGCTGGATCGATTGGCGCAACTGCCGTGGGCACCGCGCTTTACAAACTGTCGGCGCAAAGAACGGGGTGGGGCCTCGCTAATGCAGCATCGGTCACCGGCGGTGTGTGGCATATGCGGCATGATGACGTGATGACGAAGCAGTGGCACGTCTATCAGGCTGTCCAAACCGGTCGCGCGGCAGCCACGATGGCGATGCGTGGTCTGACCGGGGCCCTCTCAATCCTCGAAGGGCCGCAAGGTCTCTATGCCGCCACCTGTCGCGAGCCCAAGCCGATGGTTTTGGGTCCCGGCTGGCGGATGGAGGAAGTCAGTTTCAAGCCTTGGGCCGCGTGCCGCCATGCGCATCCCGCCATCGACTGCGCGCTCGAACTCCGCGCGGCGGGCACGCTGACCGCGCCCTACACGCTCGAGACTTATGCCGACGCGCTGACATTCTGCGACAAGCCTGATCCAAAGACCGAAACCGAAGCCAAATTCTCGCTGCAGCACGCCGTCGCCGTGATCGCCGATGGCCGCAACGCCACCCCCGCCGACTTTACGATCGAAGCCATCGCCGCGCTGGCCACGCTGCGCGCGCAAGTCACAGTGTCGGAGGATCCCGTGATCACCGCGCGTTACCCCTCGCATTTCGGCGCGCGGCTGAACGGGTTCGAACTGCAGGATTGCCGCGGCGACCCCGAACGGCCCGTTACCGAAGCGGATATCGTTGCGAAAATGCATATGCTCGCCGCGTGGGGCGGCCTGCCAACGTCCGAAGCCGACCGCGCAGTCGAACACGCTCTGCGCGGCAATGATGCCGGGGGGATTGTGACGATGCTCGAGGAGTGGCTCTCATGACGGGCACCGCCGACCTCCTCGCCTTCGCCAGCGCGCCGCACATATTGCCGCCACAAGTCCGCGCCGATGCCATTCGTCTTCTCGCCGACACGCTTGCGGTTGGCGCTGCCGGATCGACTGCGCCCGGTGCCGACGCCATCCTCGACACCGCACGCAGCTTCGGCAGCGGCACTGGCGCTCGCCTCCTCGGTTCAGACGAACGTCTCCCCGCCGCGTCCGCCGCATTCGTCAACGGCTTTCGCATTCACTGCCTCGAATGGGACGCGGTCCACGAACCTGCGGTCGTCCACGCCATGTCGGTCGTCACGGCGGCGCTCGGCGCAGCCATCGACAGACGCGGCGGCGTCGACCCCGACACCGCACTCGCCGCACTCGCCGTCGGCGTCGACATCGCCTGCGGCCTCGGCATTGCCGCCGACAGCCCGCTCGCCTTCTTCCGCCCTGCCACCGCCGGGCTGATTGGCGCGGCCTTTGCCGTTGCGCGTATCGAAGGTGCCCCATTGGCCGACGCGCTCGGCCTCGCTTACAGCCAGTGCGCGGGCACGATGCAGGCGCATGTCGAGGGGTCGGTCGCGCTGCCCTTTCAGATCGCCAATGCCGCACGCGCCGCCATCGTCGCGGTCGATTTGGCGAAGGCAGGGTTTGGTGCACCGCATGATGTGCTCGAAGGACCGTTCGGCTATTTCAAGTTGTTCGAGACGGGCGATCTGTCGCGTTACACGCGCGGCCTCGGCACTGACTGGCGGATCAGCGA
>JANLWD010000092.1:0-16148 GCA_031364345.1 Sphingomonas sp. | reverse complement strand
CTGCTGCGCAATCATCAGAAAATGGCACTTGCCGACGACATCCATGCCATTGTCGGCGGGTTCAATGTCGCTGCCGATTATTTCACTGATGCCGGCGATACGGCCTGGCGCGACCTTGGCCTGATGATCGAGGGCGAAGCCGCGACGCGCCTCGCGGGCTATTTTGGCGCGCTCCAGCGCTGGACCCAGCGTCCAAAACCAAAAATGCGCGATCTGCGCGCGGCGCTGCGCCACTGGAGCAATCCGGTGGGCCCGGCACGCTGGCTTTTGGGCGGGCCGGTGCGGCGGCTGTCACCGTGGGCACGCAGTGTTCGCGACGATCTGAAACGCGCGCGGAACCTGTCAATGATTGCTGCCTATTTTGCGCCGAACCCGGCGATGCTTGCGCGGATCGACCGGATCGGCACCCGGGGCAGCGCGCGCGTCGTCACGGCATCGCAAACCGATAATCCGGCAACAGTCGGCGCGGCGCGCTTTACCTATCCCGGACTGCTGCGCAAGGGCGTGCGCGTATTCGAATATGCGCCATCGCGGCTGCACACCAAATTGATTCTCGTCGACGGCATTGTCTATATCGGCAGCGCAAATTTCGACATGCGCAGCCTGTACCTGAATCTCGAAATCATGCTCCGTGTCGACGATCCGGCGTTTGCCGCGCATGTCGCCGCATATATCGACGGCGAAATCGGCAGCTCGGTCGAGCAGCTTCTCGCCGACTATACCGGCTGGCGGACCTGGTCAGTCAAAATACGCCGCGCGCTTAGCTATTTCGTAGTCGCGGTCATGGATTATAACGTCGCCCGGCGGCTGAATTTCGGCGCGGAATAAGGCGCGTTCGGCAGGCGGTTTCAGATCGGATAGTGCCCGGGCAGTGTTTCAACGGTAATCCAGCGTAATTCGGTGAAGCTGTCGATCCCGGCCTTGCCGCCGAACCGGCCATAGCCCGATGCGCCGACGCCGCCGAACGGCATTTGCGCTTCGTCATGCACCGTCGGGCCGTTGATATGACAGATGCCCGATCTGATCTGGCGCGCAACGCGCAGTCCGCGCGCCGTGTCGCGCGTGAACACCGCCGCGCTCAACCCATAGTCACTGTCATTGGCGATGCGGATTGCGTCGTCCTCGTCGCGCGCGCGGACGATCGCAACGACGGGACCAAAGCTTTCCTCGGCATAAATACGCATGTCGGGCGTGACATGATCGATGACCGTTGCCGGCATGATTACGCCGCGCGCCGTGCCGCCAGTCGGCATCGTCGCGCCCTTAGTCAGGGCATCGGCGATCAGCGCCTCGACATGCGCAACGCCATCAGCGTCGGCAAGCGCACCCAGCGGCGTATTGCCCAATGCCGGATCGCCCGCCGCAAGGCTTGCCGCTTTGGCAGCGAACATGTCCGCAAAGCGGTCTGCGATGCTGTCGACAACGATGATCCGTTCGGTCGACATGCAAATCTGACCCTGATTCATAAATGCGCCGAAAGCCGCGGCTTTCACTGCTTCGTCGATGTCGGCATCGTCGAGAATCAACAGCGGCGCCTTGCCCCCCAGTTCGAGCAGACAGGGTTTGAGATTTTGCGCCGCGCGCACCGCAACGATCCGCCCGACCGGCGTCGATCCGGTAAAGTTGATGCGTTTGACAGCCGGATGGTCGATCAGTGCGCCGACGACTGCGCCCGATGCGTCGCGCGGCGCCGTGACAATACCGAGAGCGCCGGGCGGCAAGCCGCCCTCGTTCAGCGCTTCGACAATGATTTCATGCGTGCGCGGACAGCGCTCGGATGCCTTGAACACAACCGTATTGCCACAGGCAAGTGCCGTCGCGATCGCGCGAACGCCAAGGATGACCGGCGCATTCCACGGCGCGACGCCCAGGATCACACCAACCGGCTCACGGATGGCCATCGCAAGGCAGCCGGGCTTGTCCGACGGAATGACTTCGCCCGAAATCTGCGTGGTGATCGCCGCCGCCTCGCGCAGCATGCCGACACCAAGCGCGATGTTGAAGCGCGCCCAGCCGGCGGTCGCACCGATTTCGGCTTGCATGGCCGCAACAATGTCGCCGTCGCGCGCCGCTAGCGCGTCTGCCGACTTGTTCAGGACTGCGCGCCGTGCATTCGGACCGAGTGCTGCCCACGCCGGAAAAGCGCCTGCAGCAGCATCGGCAACCGCGCACGCGTCGTCGATCGACATTGCCTGCGCGGTGCTTGCAATGCCGCCCGTCACCGGATTCAACCGTTCGAACATAGCAGCGTCGTCCATCAGCAATCCTCCACGATCGGCCAGCAAACTGGCGCGCGGTTACTCAGGCGTTTACTCAGGCAGTTACTCAGGCGGTTACTCAGGAGAGGTGGTGGATGTCGACGGCAAGCTCGCAATCGGCAAGCACGCGCCCGATCGGGACTGTCGACGATGCACCGTCGGCAATCGCCCGTTCCAGAACCGCCTTTTTCTCGTCGCCCGATATCGTGATCAGCAATGTCCGAGTCGAAAGGATCGCAGCGCGCGACAATGTCACCCGCGCAACCGGCGCATCGGCCGGCAACGGATCGGGCATGACGCCCAGCGCCCGCCGCTCCTTTGGCCCGTTCAGTGCTTCGTCGAGATCGGGCCCGGGAAAAATCGATGCCGTGTGCCCGTCCGCACCCATGCCCAGCCAGACCAGATCGGGTGGCCATGGCAGGTCGGCAAGGCGCGCGTCGGCGGCTTTCCCGCTCATCTTGTAATCCGCTGCCGTCGCACCCGTCAGCGGGATGACGCGCGCGCCTTTTGGCAGGAACAATTTTGCCAGCATCGCGACATTCGACATGTCGCTGGTGACATCGACGATGCGGTCGTCGGTCGGGATGATTGTCACATCCTTCCAATTGCGCTTTTGCTCGGACAGCGCTTTCAGCGCGGCATAGGGTGTTTTTCCGCCGGGCAGCGCAACGAGCGCGCGGTCATGCCCGTCTAGCGCCGCATCGATGATAAAGCCCACATCGCCTGCAACGGCCTGTGCCATTTCATCGGCATCGTCATAGTCCCACCATTCGGCTTCGATCGTCACGATTGTCATCCTGTGTTGACGTTAAAATGTCGGTCCGACGACCGGTCCCTCATCGGGGAGAGCAGCGACAGGCGATTCCGCGCGCGGCGTATCGGTCAGCGCTGCGGCTTCGATAATGTCGAGCGCACGGTGCGCCTCGATATAGCGTTTGGCCTGCGTCATCCAGTCGGCGGCCTTTTCGCGCGCTGGCAGCCGCGCGATTTCGGCAAGAGCACTTTCGACCTGACCGGCTTGCAATCGCATCTGCGCGCGCTCGACCCGGTCGTCGGCCGCAGGCGATTCGGTTCCCTGTTTGCGGACCACGATCAGGTTGGCGAGCCGTCGCTGCGTCGCTTGCCACCAGCTTTCGTTCGCGCCACCACCGACCAGTTCGGGCGCAATCGTGCTCAACCGTTGGTGCAGCGCTTCGACGGTCACGGGCTGTTGCGCACCCGAAATGATCGCGGCGACAGCGCGCGGTTGCGACGGGCCAAAGCGGTCGCGCAATTCGCCTTCGATATAACCGAGCGCGACACCGCGGTCGATCGCGCGGCGCGCCGCAAAGGCGATCAGCAACCCCTCGGCACGCGCGGCATTACCGGCCGCTGCCGCTGCACGCAGGTCGATTCGCGCCATCCGCCCCTCGAGGTCGGCAATCCGCGCATCGATTGCCGCCGTCTGACCGATCGTTGCCGTGGCTGCCGGTGGCGGCGTTTCGGCAGTCATCATGCCCGCGGGCGGCGCTGCGACGAGCGGCCGGCCTGCTGGGGCGGCAACGGCGGACGCTGCCTGATTGCCGGCGACGAAACGCTTCATCGGTTCCCAGCGGATCAGCGCCCATGCCATCGCGGCGGATCCGATCAGAAAAGCGAGCAGCGCGACGATTGCCGCCGTGCGCAGCGGCCGCGCGGGTTTTGGTTCTTCGGGATATTGGCTTGCCATCAGTCCTGTCCGTTCGGCACGCTTTTGCCATCGCACAGCATTGTGGCAAGTGCCAGCATGGCGTTGTCGGTCGGTTCGGGCGCGCTGGTCATGCTTCGCCAGCCTGCGCCCTCAGCCACGGCGACACTGGCGGCTTCGGCGACGGCAGCGCTGATTGCAACGACGTCGATTGCCGCGCGCGACGGGCAAATTTCGGCATAGCGTGCCGCTGCGCGCGCCGAATGCACAAGTGCAACATGCCGCCCGGGTGGGAGTGCGACGTCGGCTGGCACGGCGGCATAAACGACGCGGGTCGTAACCTCAAAAGGCAGCGTCGGATAATCGGTGCGGTCCGCGCCCGCCAAGTGGAGCGGGCGGCTGTGCCCTGCCTCGACCAGCGCTTGAAAAGCCGCGGTTGCATCACCCGCGCCTTCGCGCACATCGGCAAATCCGGCAGTGCGCGCGGCCTGTGCCGTGGCCGTGCCCACAGCATAGACGGGCAGTGCGAAATAGCGCGCGATGTCGGCACTGCCAATGCGCACGGCATTTGCACTGGTCAGCACGATCGCATCGAACCGTGTGGCATCGGGCGGTTCCCACGCACGCGGCTCGACCATGAAAAGCGACCGGATAACCGGCATCAGACCGAGCATTTCCGCGCGCTTCGCTGTCGCAGCGGCTCCCGGTTGTGGCCGCAGGATCAGGAGCGGGATCATTCCCCGAAAAGTGTGCGCACTTCGGCTGTGGCACAGTCCAGCAGCCGACGGGCAAGCGCAGCCGGCGCATCGACGCTGTCGACGACGATCGCATCGCGGACATGATCGCGGCCGTCACCCGACAGCAATTCGGCAGTCAGCATCAGGACGTCGCCCTGCCACTGTGCATGCGCGCCGACCGGCGAATGACAATCGGCATGGAGCCCGGCAAGCAGCGCGCGTTCGGCTTCGACGGCCGTCCGCGTGAGCCGGTGGTTGATCGCATCGAGCAGGCTGCGCATGACGGCATCGTCGCTACGCGCTTCGATGCCGACGGCGCCTTGTGATGCTGCGGGGAGCATTTGTTCGGGGTCGAGCGCAACACCGATCCCGGGGCTGCCGAGCCGGTCGAGCCCTGCGGCTGCAAGCAATGTCGCATCGGCTTCACCCCGATCGAGCTTTGCCAGCCGGGTCGCGACATTGCCGCGAAAGCCAACAATCTGCACGTCGGGTCGCAAACGCAGGACCTGCGCGGCGCGGCGCGGCGAACTGGTGCCGACGCGGGCATTTTGCGGAAGCGCGGCCAGACTTGCAGCGCCGATCAACCGGTCGCGCGGATCAGCCCGCTCGAGAATTGCGGCAAGCGCGATCGCTGCAGGCCGGATCGTCTCGACATCCTTCATCGAATGCACGGCGAAATCGATCTCGCCGGCGAGCAATTTGGCATCGAGCGTTTTGGTCCACAGTGCCTTTCCACCGATTTCGGCAAGCGGCCGGTCGAGCACGCGGTCGCCTTCGGTCGTCACGGCGACGATTTCGATGTCGGCATCGGCCCAGCCATGTGCTGCGACCAGCGCTGCCTTCGTCATGAGTGCCTGCGCCATTGCCAGCGGCGAAGCACGCGTGCCGAGGCGATAGGGAGTGCGGGTGGAGGGCGAGCGGGTGGAAGGTGCGCGTGTGGAAGCCATCGGAGCGCTGTGCTAGCGACGTCGACATGTTTGGGAAACCCCTCATCATCCTCGGCATCGAATCGAGCTGTGACGAGACAGCAGCAGCGCTGGTGACGAGCGACCGCACTGTGCTTGCGCACCGGCTGGCGGGCCAGGAAGCGGCGCATCGACCCTTTGGCGGTGTCGTGCCCGAGATTGCGGCGCGTGCGCATGTCGAAGCGCTGATTCCGCTCGTCGAGGGCGCGCTTGCCGATGCGAAACTCACACTGACCGATGTCGATGCGGTGGCGGCGACGGCTGGGCCGGGGCTGATCGGTGGCGTCATGGTCGGCCTCGTCACGGCCAAAGCCTTGGCGCACGCAGCGGGCAAGCCATTGATCGCAGTCAATCATCTGGAGGGGCATGCGCTCAGCCCGCGTCTTGCCGATCGCGATCTGGCCTTCCCCTATCTACTGCTGCTGGTGTCGGGGGGGCATTGCCAGCTGCTGTTCGTCGAAGGCGTCGGCCGGTATCGGCGGCTGGCGACGACGATCGACGATGCCGCGGGCGAGGCATTCGACAAGACAGCCAAGCTGCTCGGCCTCGGCTTTCCCGGCGGACCAGCGGTCGAACAAGCGGCCTTGACCGGCAATCCGGACGCCGTGCCGCTGCCACGGCCATTGCTGCGTTCGGCCGAGCCGCATTTCTCGTTTGCGGGCCTCAAAAGCGCCGTCTTGCGGGCGCATGAGACCGGGCGATACCGGGCCAACGATATTGCGGCATCGTTCCAGCAAGCCGTCGTCGACTGCCTGATCGACCGGACTGCGCGGGCGATTGCGCGAGCCGACGGGGCAACCGCGCTGGTCGTCGCGGGCGGTGTTGCCGCGAATGGCGCGATCCGGGCCGCATTGCAGGCTCTCGCGGCCACTCATGGTCTTCCTTTCGTGGCGCCGCCGCTGTGGCTGTGCACCGACAATGCCGCGATGATCGCGTGGGCGGGTTATGAACGGTTCGCGGCGGGCTATCGCGATGGGCTCGACACCATGGCACGACCGCGCTGGCCGCTCGATCCGCAAGCCGAGGTCGCGCGCGGAGCAGGCGTCAAGGCATGAGAATAGGCGCATGAGAATAGGTGTCATCGGCGGCGGCGCATGGGGCACCGCACTGGCACAGGTTGCGGCGGCGAATGGCGAGCCCGTCACGATGTGGGCGCGCGAACATGACGTCGTGACCGCGATCAACCTGGCGCATGAGAACATCGTCTTTTTGCCCGGTGTGCCGCTGTCGCCGTCGATCCGCGCGACAAGCGAACTTGCCGAACTTGGCGCATGTGACGCATGGCTTATCGTTACGCCTGCGCAACATCTTCGCAGTGCGATCGCCGCTTTGCCACAGGGGCATCGGCCGATCGTGCTGTGCGCCAAGGGGTTGGAGGCCGGGACGATGGCGCTGATGTCCGAGATTGCCGCCGAACTGCACCCCGGAGCACCCGTGGCCGTCCTGTCGGGGCCGACCTTTGCCGCCGAAGTGGCGCGAGGGTTACCGACCGCCGTGACGCTGGCGTGCACTGATGAAGCCGCCGGTCGCGCGCTGTCGCAGCGCATCGCACGACCGACATTTCGCCCATATGCCTCCGACGACGTTGCAGGCGCCGAAATCGGCGGCGCCGTCAAGAATGTGCTTGCGATTGCCTGCGGCGTCGTTGGCGGGCGCGGTCTGGGCGAAAATGCGCGCGCCGCGCTGATTGCGCGCGGATTTGCCGAGATGGTCCGGTACGGTGTCGCCCGCGGCGGCCGGGCCGAAACGCTGAGCGGCCTGTCGGGCCTCGGCGATCTGGTGCTGACATGTTCGTCGACTGCGTCGCGCAATTTCGCGCTGGGCTTCGGGCTGGGCCAAGGTAAAGCCGCGGCCACGCTGCTTGGCGGACAAACCGTGGCCGAGGGCGCGTTTACCGCGCCCGTGCTACAGGCATCGGCGCGGTCGCTGGGCGTGGCAATGCCCGTCGTCGATGCGGTCTGCGCTTTGCTCGCAGGCGATCAGGTCGACGCCGTCGTCAGCGATCTCCTTTCGCGACCGCTGCGCGAGGAGGCCTAGAAATCCCAGCAAATCCCCTTGCGTTCCCAGTCGCCGTAGCGCGTGGGTTCGGGTCCTTCCTTGCCGCCATGTTCGGTTTGCACCACGACCGGTTCGGGTTTGGGCACGGGCGGGCTTTTCGAAAGATAGGCGGGCGGCTTGACGTGTGCGGGGCGGTCCTTGTTCATGTCTCGATACGTCCTAAAGAGCGTCGATGATCAAATCGGGTGGATATGGCGGCGGCGCAAGCCCCCCAAAAAATCAAATTGAAGGACAAATTGCCGGCCTGCCCGCGCGGCAGGCAGCGCTGAAGCTGCTCGATGCGGTTTTGCGCCAGGGTCAGACGCTCGACAATGCCGCCACAAATGCGACCCGGGGCATTGCCGCCCATGAGGACCGCGCGCTGTCGCTGGCGATTGCGATCGAAGTGCTGCGCCACCTGACCGATCTCGATGCGCTGATCGATACCGCGACAACGAACCGCCTGCCCGACGATGCCAAGGCGCGCATGGTGCTGCGCATTGCGCTCGTGCAGACGCTGATCCTGAAAACGCCGCCGCATGCCGCGATCGCCACCGCGTTGCCGATGGTGCTCGGCGGGCCACGGCGGCTGGTGCACGGTGTGTTCGGGACATTGATGCGGCAAGGCGTGTTGCTCCCCGAAGTGCCGACGTTGCCGCCCGAAGTTGCGGCGCGCTGGGCAGTCTGGGGCGACGATGTCTTGGCCGACGCAGCACAGGCGCTTGCCGAACCGCCGCCGCTCGATGTTACATTGCGCGATCCTGAAAACGACGGCGGACTTGTCGGCGAGCAGCTTGCGCCCGGTCACCGCCGCCTGCCACGCGGCACAGCGATCACGGCGTTGCCCGGTTATGATGACGGGGCATGGTGGGTGCAAAATCTCGCCGCATCGGTGCCCGCCCGGTTGCTGGGTGCCGGGCACGGACGCACGGCGCTCGACCTTTGCGCAGCGCCCGGCGGCAAGACGATGCAGCTGGCGGCGCAGGGCTGGACCGTCACCGCAGTCGACAATCATGCCGGACGCAGCGCGCGGCTGCGCGACAATCTGGCGCGCACCAACCTCGCTGCCGACATCATTACCGAAGACATCATGACATGGTCGCCGCCCGCACCCGTCGATGCCATCCTGCTCGATGCGCCGTGCACGGCAACCGGCACTTTCGCGCGCCACCCCGATGTACTGCACCGGATCGGAGCGAGCGACATTGCGGCACTTTGCGCATTGCAGCAACGCTTGCTGGCGCGCGCGATGACCTGGCTGAAACCCGACGGCCGCTTGATCTACGCCACCTGCTCGCTTGAGCGCGAGGAAGGCGAAGGCGTGATCGAAGCAAGCGGATTTGCGGTTGATCCGATCGCGGCCGATGAACTCCCCGCAGGCCTCAGTCCCGACGCCAGGGGCCAGGTCCGCATCCTGCCCAAACGCGGCCTCGACGGATTCTTTGTCGCACGATTGAAACAGGGCTGACTCACCGGCGACCCCTCGCTATGGGCTTGTCATGCAGCATCCCGTCCGCATTGCGCCGTCGATCCTCAGCGCCGATTTCGCGCGATTGGGCGAGGAAGTGCGCGCGATCGACGATGCCGGGTGCGACTGGGTTCATGTCGATGTGATGGATGGGCATTTCGTGCCCAACCTGACGATCGGCCCGATGGTCGTCAAAGCGTTGCGCCCGCACACCGCAAAGATCCTCGACGTCCACCTGATGATCGCGCCGGTCGACCATTTCCTCGATGCCTTTGCCGAGGCCGGGTCGGACATCATCACGGTTCACGCCGAAGCAGGACCGCATACGCACCGCACGGTCCAGCATATCAAAAGCCTCGGCAAGCAGGCGGGCATTTCGCTCAATCCCGCGACGCCTGCCAAAATGCTCGATTATCTGATCGACGAAATCGATTTGGTGCTGGTCATGAGCGTCAATCCGGGTTTCGGCGGACAGAGTTTCATCGAAAGTCAGCTGCGCAAGATCGAAGCGATCCGCAAGATGATCGACAAGACCGGTCGCGACATTGCCCTGCAAGTCGATGGCGGCGTCACGCGCGCGACTGCGCCGCGGATCATTGCCGCGGGGGCTGATGTCCTGGTTGCGGGCACGGCGACGTTCAGCGGGGGGGCCGGTTGCTATGCCGCCAATATCCAAAGTCTGCGCGGTGGCTGACGGTGTCGACGAAAGCAGCGGCATCGAAGCCGGCAAACGGCTTGTCCGCGTCGGTGACAAGGGCCTGTCGCTCGGCGAGCGGATTGCCAACCAGTTTTACCGGCTGACATGGCGCACGCCGCTTCACGCAATGCGGCTGAAGGGGCGTTATCCGCTGAAGCTGCTCGCCGTACCGACCGACCCGATGCCGGGCAACCGGCAAGCCGGCCAATGGATGCTGGCAGGGACGATCCGCTGGCGCGGTGAAAGCATCGCGGTCGACACCGTGACATTTGCCGACGCCGGCATATCGCCGCAATTCGCCGACTATCTCCACCGGTTTGAATGGTTGCGCGATCTGGCCGCTGTCGGCGACCGCGCGGGTTGCGCGCCGGTAGCCGAAAAACTGATGCGGGCATGGCTGGCGGGGCACGGAGAGACCGTAAGCGATGCCGGATGGCGACCCGACCTTGTCGGCTGGCGCACGCTGTTCTGGGCTGCGCATGCGCCGCTGATCCTGTCATCGAACGATCTCGTCTACCGGTCGTCAGTGCTCAATACGCTGGCTCGCGGCGCCCGGCATCTCGATCGCGGTGCCGACCGCGCGACACAGGGCAATGCCCGGCTGGCGGCGTGGGCCGGAATCGTCGCTGCCGGATTGCTGGTGCCGGGCGGCGAACCGCGGCGGACCTTTGGCGAAGCCGGATTGCAGCGCGCAATCCTGAGCGGGTTCAGCGAGGATGGCGGCGTGGTCAGCCGGTCGCCCGTCGACCAGGCCGATGCCGTCGTCCTTTTGTCGATGCTGTCGCAGGTTTACGAAGCGCGGCGCGAGCCCGTTCCTGAATTTCTGACCAGCCTGCAACTGCGCGCAGTGGCGGCATTGCACGGCGTCACACTGGGCGACCGCGCACTGTCGAGCTGGCAGGGGTCGGGACCAGTCGCCGCAGACCATATCCAACAGGTAGTCGCCGCAAGTGGCGTGCGCACTCGTCCGCTGCGCCAGGCGCGCGACTGGGGATACCAACGGATGGCAGGCGGCGCGACGGTAGTGATCGCTGATGCGGCACCCCCACCCGCAAGCCGGATCGGCGGCGGCGGTTCGGCATCGACGCTGGCGTTCGAACTGTCCGACGGCGAAAAACGGCTGATCATCAATTGCGGCGGCGCGCGCGGCAGTGCGGTCATTCCCGCCGACCTTGCCAACGGATTGCGAACGACGGCGGCGCATTCGACTCTAATCGTCGGCGACAGCAATTCGACCGCTATTCACGCCGACGGCACATTGGGCGCGGGCGTGCGCGCCGTCGAACTCGACCGCGTCGAAGCCGAAGGTGGCAGCAAAATCGAAGCCAGCCACGACGGCTATGCCAAGCGCTTTGGCTTTCTTCATAAACGCACGCTGGCGTTGTCGGCCAATGGCCGCGAATTGCGCGGCGAGGATGCGCTGCTGCCCGCGCCGCGCCGTCGCAAGGTCAGCGGGGGCGCACGCTTTGCGATCCGTTTTCATCTGGCACCGGGCGTCGAAGTTACGCCGACTGCCGACGGGTTGGCCGCACTCCTTAGGATCGATCATGGGCCGTTGTGGCAATTTCGCTGTCGTGGCGGCGCGCTGACGATCGAGGAAAGCTTGTGGATCGACGCAAACGGGCGGGCGGTGCCGACACAGCAATTTGTCGTTTCGGGCGAAGCCGCTGCCGGCGGCGCGACCGTCGGCTGGTTATTGAAACGGGCGGGATGACATGACCGGTATAGCAATCAAACGGGCGCTGCTTTCAGTGTCCGACAAGACCGGTTTGGTCGAACTGGGCCACGCCCTGTCGGCGCACGGCGTCGAACTGGTGTCGACCGGCGGTACTGCCAAAGCATTGCGCGATGCGGGCCTTGCCGTGCGCGACATCGACGACCTGACCGGCTTTCCCGAGATGATGGACGGGCGGGTAAAGACGCTTCATCCCAAAGTGCATGGCGGCTTGCTTGCAGTGCGCGACAATCCCGAGCATCGGGCCGCAGCCGACGCGCACGCGATTGGCATGATCGATCTGGTTGTCGTCAATCTCTATCCTTTTGCCGCGACTGTCGCAAAAGGGGCAGGCCGCGACGAGATCATCGAAAATATCGACATCGGCGGGCCGTCGATGATCCGGTCGGCCGCAAAGAACCACGCGTTCGTCACAGTCGTTACCGATCCCGCCGACTATGCCGGCCTGAGCGATGGCACGACGACACTCGACCAGCGCAAGCAGCTCGCGGCAAAAGCTTATGCCGCGACAGCGGCCTATGATGCGATGATCGCGGGCTGGTTTACCCTAGTCGACCAGAGCGAGCCGTTCCCGGCGACCCTGACCACTGGCAACATACTGGCGACGACGCTGCGATACGGCGAAAACCCGCATCAGGCCGCCGCGCTGTACCTGTCGGGCACCGATCGCGGGATCGCGCAGGCCGAGCAGATTCAGGGCAAGGCACTGAGTTACAATAATTACAATGATGCCGATGCCGCGCTCGAACTGGTCAGTGAATTTCGTGACGGACCGCCAACGGTCGTCATCGTCAAACATGCCAATCCGTGCGGCGTGGCGTCGGGCGATACATTGATCGAAGCATATCGAGCAGCACTTGCCTGCGACAGTGTTTCGGCATTCGGCGGAATCATTGCGGTCAACCGCGCGCTTGACGGTGCGACTGCCGAAGCGATCAGCGGCATTTTCACCGAAGTCGTTGCCGCGCCCGATGCCGATCCTGAAGCGCGCGCCGTATTTGCCAGGAAAAAGAACCTGCGCCTCATCCTGACCGGCGACCTCCCCGATCCATCGCGCGCGGGCACGACGATGAAAACGATTACGGGTGGCCTGCTGATCCAGACGCGCGACAACGCGCAATTAAGCGACCTGAAAGTCGTCACCCAGCGTCAGCCGACGCCGCGCGAACTTGCCGACTGTAAATTTGCGTGGACGGTGGCCAAGCACGTCAAGTCGAACGCGATCGTTTATGCCAGGGACGGCGCAACGGCAGGCATTGGCGCGGGACAGATGAACCGGCTCGAATCGGCGCGGATCGCGGCATGGAAAGCACGCGATGCCGCCGAAAAAGCCGGCTGGGCCGAAGCGCGCACAATCGGTTCGGCAGTTGCGTCGGACGCGTTTTTCCCGTTCGCCGATGGTTTGCTTGCCGCTGTCGAAGCAGGAGCGACAGCCGTCATTCAGCCCGGCGGATCGATCCGCGATGATGAAGTGATTGCCGCTGCCGATGGCGCGGGGCTGGCGATGGTGTTTACCGGGATCCGGCACTTTCGCCACTGATCGCGGATTTTGCGAAAAGTTTGCGATCTTCGGGCTGGAAGCCGAAGCGCCAGATGAGGAAGCTGTAAAGCCCGAGCATCGCGGGCACGCCAATCAGCAATTCGCTCCATTCGGGCGTCGCCGTTGCAATGCCGCCGACAAGTGCAGCGGCTGTACCCGCAAACAGCAGCGGCCAGCGCCACAGCGAAACCGGACCACCGAGCAGATGCGCCGCCAGTCGCGACTTGACCACGGCCGATACGCCGAGCGAGATGGCAAGTGCCGCCGCCGGGCCCGCGGCCTGCCACAATTCGGGGAAGCCGCGCGCCTGCATCCACAAGATAAAGCCGAACGACAGCCCGGCCTGAAGCGCCAGCGCACCGAGCGAAATCATCAGATTACGGTGGCGCGCGATATAGACGAGTGCGGCTTCGCTCACGACGGCAGTGGCTGCAAGCACTTCGGCAAGCAGCAAAAACGCAAGCGCGCCATTGCCGCCGACGAAAACGCCCGCTTTTCCGATCAGGCCCATGATCGCGGCACCCGGAATACCGAGCGTGAGCGCGATCCCGGCTTGTGCCGCAAGAATCCAGAAACCGACCTGGCTGATCGCAGCGGCGATTGCGGGACGATTTCCGGCATCGAGATTGCGCGTGATGACCGGCCCGAGCACCGGATCGAAACTGGTCTTGAGCTTTTGCGGCAGAGAGGCGAGCTGTTGCGCGACATAATAAACACCGACTGCCGCGGGTGAGACGAACAGGCCGAGAATCGCGAGATCGATCCGCCGCGATCCCCATTCGATCGCGTCGGCCGCCGCCAGCGGCAGATTGCGCCGCGCGAGCGGGAACAGATTGCCGGTGCGCGGCCGCCAGTCGCCCGGCCAGCGATACATGCGCACGAACGGGATGACCGACGCCACGAATGCGGCAAACACCGAAAGCGCATAGGCAAGCAGGAGTCCATCGCGCAACGACCACCATGAGAGCGCAAACGCGGCAATGCTGATCGTCCACGGCTCGACCACGGCGCGCGCCGTCACCGTTGCGGCAATGTTGAACCGGTAAGCCAGCGCCGCAAGCATCACGTCGGTTGCCGCAAATGCGAAAATCACCAGCGGAAGCAGGAGTTCGAGCCCGTTGATCGCGCTGTTGGGAAACATTGCCTGCGGAAACAGGATCAGGATCGTGGTGAACACTGCCGAAGCGCCAAACACGAGCAGCAGCGCATCCCAGACGACATGGCCCGGCGCGCGGGCGTCGTTGGTCAGTTGCAGTGCAAGCCCGCGTTTCAGCCCGAGTGTGGCAATCTGCGCCGCGAATTCGACGACGAGCACGGCATAAGCCAGTCGCCCGAGTGCTTCCGGGCCATAAATGCGCCCGGCAATGATGATGAACGGAACGCGCGCGGCAAGGCGGATGAGAAAGCCGATGACATTGGTCCGCCCGCCCTTTGCCAGCGCCGCAAGATCAGCGTCAGAGTCACTCAATGCGCAGTGCCCCAGCTGTGCCCGGTGCCGATTTCGACATCGAGCGGCACGTCGAGTTTGACGAGTGGTTCGGCAGCGGTCGCCATGACATCGCGGATCACGGCGCTGGCGGCATCGACATCGGTTTCGGGCAGTTCGAAGACGAGTTCATCGTGCACTTGCAGCAGCATCCGGACATTGGGCAATCCGGCAGTTACGAGTGCGGGGATCATCCGGACCATCGCGCGTTTGATGATGTCGGCACATGTCCCCTGAATCGGGGCATTGATCGCGGCACGCTCGCTGCCCTGTCGTTCGGCCTGATTAGCCGATTTGATCCGCGTGAAATGAACCTTGCGCCCGAACAGCGTGCGCGTGAATCCGGTTTCGCGGACATGGTCGAGTGTTTCGGCGATGTAGCGATTGATGCCGGGAAACCGTTCGAAATAACGGTCGATCAGCATCTGTGCCTCGTCCGCCGTCGTTCCCATTCGTCCCGCGAGGCCCCAACGCGAGATGCCGTAAAGAATCGAGAAATTGATCGTCTTGGCGCGGCCGCGCGTGTCGCGATTGACTTCGCCGAACAATTCCATCGCGGTCAGGCTGTGGATATCGTCGCCGTTTGCAAATGCCGCTTTCAGCGCCGGGACATCGGCCATGTGCGCGGCCAGTCGCAATTCGATCTGCGAATAGTCCGCGCTGAGCAAAACATTGCCGGGCTCTGCAATGAATGCTTCGCGGATGCGACGGCCGTTTTCGGTGCGGATCGGAATGTTCTGAAGATTGGGATCGTTCGACGACAGCCGCCCGGTCTGTGCACCGATCAGGCTGTAGCTGGTGTGGACGCGGCCGGTTTCGGGATTGATCTGCGCCTGCAATGCATCGGTGTAGGTCGATTTGAGTTTTGCCACTTGCCGCCAGTCGAGCACTTTCTGTGCGATCGGTACGCCTTGTCCGGCAAGTTTTTCGAGTTCGGCAGCATCGGTCGAATAGGCACCGGTTTTGCCCTTGCGCCCCCCTTTCAGCCCCATCTTGTCGAACAGGATCACCCCAAGCTGTTGCGGGCTGCCGATCGCAAAAGGCTGTCCGGCCATTTCGTGCAACTCGGCTTCGAGAGCGCCCATTTGTTGCGCGAATTCGGCCGACAGTCGTGCCAGATGCTCGCGGTCGACCTTGACGCCTTCGCGTTCCATCTGTGCGATCACGGGCACGAGCGGGCGTTCGACGCGTTCGTAAAGCGTCGTCACGCTGTCGGGTGACAGGCGCGGCTTGAGCTTTTGCCACAAGCGCAGCGTGACATCAGCATCCTCGGCCGCATAGCGCGTGGCATCGCGGAGTGCGACTTGTGCAAAACCCAGCTGATTTTTGCCCGAGCCGCAGACATCCTTATAGGCAATGCACGTATGGCCGAGATGCAGCTGCGCCAGTTCGTCCATGCCGTGATTGTTGCGACCGGCGTCGAGCGCAAAGCTGATCAGCAACGTATCGTCGAACGGCGCGATCATGATGTCGTGCCGCGCGAGAATCGTCATGTCATATTTGAGATTCTGCCCGATCTTTAGCACCGACGGATCAGCAAGCAGCGGCCGTAACCGATC
>JANLWD010000088.1:0-2412 GCA_031364345.1 Sphingomonas sp. | reverse complement strand
TGGTCGATCTTACGTTTACGCCTTCGCGCGACACGACACGTGACGAAGTGAATGCCATTTTGAAAGCTGCGTCGGAGACGGGTGCTCTTGCTGGAATTCTGAACTACACCGATGAACCGCTTGTATCGATTGATCTTAATCACGATGCGTCATCGTCGACTGTCGACAGCCTTGAGACTGCGGTGATCGACGGCAAGCTCGTTCGCGTGGTGAGCTGGTACGACAATGAATGGGGATTTTCGAACCGCATGGTCGACACGGCGGGTGCTATGGGCAAGCTGATCTGATGACGTTTCGGACGCTCGACGAGATCGGCGACGTGCGCGGAAAGCGGATACTCGTCCGTGAAGACCTGAACGTGCCGATGGCGGGCGACGACGTGACCGATGTGGCGCGATTTGAAGCGACCGTGCCGACAGTCACCGAACTCGCCGATGCAGGTGCAGTGGTGCTGATCCTTGCGCATCTCGGGCGCCCCGTCGCGCCGAGCGCGGACCTGTCGCTGTCACTTATCGTTGAGGCTTATGCGGGCGTTCTTGGCCGGCCAGTGACGTTCATCGATTGGGAAAATGACGTTGCATCGGTTGCCGCGCTTTTGCCGGGGGATATCGCGCTGCTCGAAAATACCCGCTTTTTCGTGGGCGAGGAAACAAATGATCGCGCCGTCGTCGCGCGGTTCGCTGTGATCGGCGATATCTACGTCAACGACGCCTTTTCGGCGGCCCACCGCGCGCATGCCTCGACCGAAGGACTGGCGCATGTGCTGCCTGCTTTTGCCGGGCGGGCGATGGAAGCAGAGCTCAAGGCACTCGAAAAAGCGCTGGGCAATCCCGAGCATCCCGTCGCGGCAGTGGTCGGCGGGGCAAAGGTATCGAGTAAGCTCGACGTGCTTAAGCACCTCGTGGCTAAGGTCGATCATTTGATCATCGGCGGCGGGATGGCGAACACGTTTCTCGCGGCGCGGGGGATCGATGTCGGCAAGTCGCTGTGCGAGCATGATCTGATCGACACCGCGAATGACATTTTCGAGGCGGCGGATAAGGCGGGATGCACGATCCACCTGCCCTATGACGTCGTGACGTCACGCGAATTCCGCAGCAATCCGCCGGTTCGGACCGTCAACGTGCACGAAGTGGCGGCGGACGAGATGATCCTCGATATTGGCCCGGCGGCAACCGAAGCGCTGGCCGACGTGCTCAAAAATTGCCGGACGCTGGTCTGGAATGGTCCGCTCGGTGCGTTCGAAACGCCGCCTTTCGAGACCGCGACCGTTGCTTTGGCGCGGACGGCGGCTGCGCTGACGCGTGACGGCTCGCTGGTTTCGGTCGCGGGCGGTGGCGACACGGTGGCGGCACTAAACCAGGCGGGCTGCGCCGGCGATTTTACCTATGTGTCGACGGCCGGCGGCGCGTTTCTCGAGTGGATGGAAGGGCGCGAATTGCCGGGAGTTGCAGCGCTGACGCACGCTGGCTAAGCGGCGCGGCATCATATTTACAGCAGCAAGGGACATCCGATGACACCGACCGTTCGCGCCATCCTGAACAATTATGAGTCCGATAATCCCGGCGTGAAGGGCAATCTGGCGCGCATCCTGATGCACGGGAAGCTCGGCGGGACGGGCAAGCTGGTCATCCTGCCGGTCGATCAGGGGTTCGAACATGGCCCCGCGCGGTCGTTTTCAGTCAATCCCGACGCCTACGACCCGCATTACCATTACCAGATCGCGATTGATGCCGGCCTTTCGGCTTACGCTGCGCCGCTCGGAATGATCGAAGCGGGGGCGGCGACGTTCGCAGGACAGATTCCGACGATCCTGAAGGTCAACAGCTCGAATAGTTGGGCAACGGGGGCCAATCAGGCGATGACCGGCGGCGTTGAGGACGCGCTGCGGCTTGGCTGCGCGGCGATCGGGTTCACCATCTATCCGGGCAGCGACGATTGCTTTGAATTGATGGAGGAAATCAAGGAAATGTCCGCCGAAGCCAAGTCGGTGGGCATCGCGACCGTGATCTGGAGCTATCCGCGCGGGGGGGCATTGCCGAAATCGGGCGAACTGGCGCTCGACGTCGGGGCCTATGCCGCGCACATGGCCGCGCTGCTCGGCGCGCACATCATCAAGGTGAAGCTGCCGAGCGATCACATCGAACAGGCGGATGCGAAAAACGCCTATGAAGGCTTCGACGGGTCAACGCAGGCCAAGCGTGTCGCGCATGTCGTTCAGGCATGCTTTAACGGGCGGCGGATCGTGGTGTTCTCGGGCGGCGCGGCAAAGGGCGCGGACGCAGTCTATCAGGACGCGCGCGACATTCGCGACGGTGGCGGCAACGGCTCGATCATCGGGCGGAACACGTTCCAGCGGCCACGCGCCGATGCACTGGCGATGCTCGAGAAGCTGGTGCGGATTTATCGGGG
>JANLWD010000075.1:0-2943 GCA_031364345.1 Sphingomonas sp. | reverse complement strand
TGCCTGCAATCGCATCGGTCAGGGCGGAGGACATTTCGACCGCTACCTCGCCCGATATCCGCAAGCATGTCGCATTGGGATTGCGTGGGACGGTCAACGCATCGATAGCATAGCCGCTCGTCCGTGGGATGTACCAATGGATGCCATACTCACCGAAACGCATTTCTACATAAAGGACCTCGACCGATGCAACCGCCCCCAGAACATCCAAGCTGGCGCAAACCCGTCGGCATGTTCTTGATCCTCGCACTCATTGCGGTCTGGGCAATTATCGCGCTTATCCTCACGCCGTATATCTTGTCGATGGCATGGCCGCTTCAGGCGATATTTTTCGCAGTTTTCGGGACGGTCTGGATCATTCCGCTCAAACCGCTTTTGCGCTGGATGGAAGTCGGCCAACTTCGCTGACCGAAATTACAGCGGCGCGATTCAACTGCACGGTGGCGCGAGTGACGGGACTCGAACCCGCGACCTCCGGCGTGACAGGCCGGCGCTCTAACCAACTGAGCTACACCCGCATCGCTGCGTGAGCGGCGGGAGGTAGGCGAGCAGCGGAAAGCTGTCAAGGCGACACGGCGCCGTCGGCAGTTCGGTTAAATTCCATCCATTGTGACGTCAAACCGGCGATATCCGAAGCCGCCGTTTTAACTATTTACATGTCCGTTACAATTGATTGCAAACGACGGCTGCACTCGGACAACGCGCCAGCTCGCTGACGTCAAACCGGCGACCGCGCGTTAACGAATTATTGGTTACTGCCGACGCATAAGCCTTCTTCAACGAGCGTAATTCGTGTGGGGACTGCCATGTTTTCGGGGACCAACTGGTCAATTCTGGGTGTCCAGCTAGGACGCATCGCACCGCTCGTCATCGTGAGCGCGTCGATCGGCTATGCCCAGCCCGCGCGCGCAGTGGGGACTGCGGCCGGGACAACGATCAGCAACACCGCAACGGCAACCTATACCGATCCGGTGGGCACCGTCGTCAACGTGCCGTCGAACCAGGTAGACATCCGTGTCGATGAAATATTGAACGTCACAGTCGCCTCGGCAGATGCCGGCGACATCGCGGCGCTGGCGGGCAGCACCAATCAAGTGCTGAGCTTTACAGTCACCAACGGCGGCAACGGCCCTGAGGCATTTCGCATTGCGCCCGTAAACGCCATCGGCGGCGATGCGTTCGATCCGTCCACAACGTCGATCGTTCTCGATAGCAATGGCAACGGCGTCTACGATGCCGGCGTCGACACAATCTACAATCCGGGTTCGAATGACCCGGTTCTTGCACCCGACACTTCAGTCAAAGTGTTCGTCCTGTCGACAATCCCCGGCAGCGTAACCGATGGGCAGCGGGGTCAAACCGACCTGACCGCTACGGCGGTCACCGGATCCGGAACACCGGGGACGACTTTTGCGGGTCAGGGCACCGGCGGAAGCGACGCCGTCGTCGGCGCAACGACCGCACTGGGTCGGGACAAGGGCTTTTACATCGTCAGCGCAGCGACCGTCAGCTTTGTCAAAAGCGCGTCAGTGCTGGACCCATTTGGCGGTAACAAGGCAGTTCCGGGCGCGGTCATCACTTACACGCTGGTCGCAACAGTTTCCGGCGGCGGCAGCCTGGCAAATCTCGCCGCAAGCGATCCGATTCCCGCAAGCACAACTTACATTCCGGGCACGATTATTTCGCAATCGGTGCCGATTTCCGACGGCACCGATGCCGATGCAGGTGAATTCGCATCGAACCGCGTCACCGTCCGATTTGGCAATGTTGCCGGCGGGCAGAGCCGAACGGTCGCCTTCAAAGTCCGGATCAACTGATGTCCATGAAAAGGAAGTCCCCCATGAAAATCCTGATCGCGCTTCTCACCTTCCTTCTGCCCGCTGCGGCGCTGGCGGCAAATGATGTTGCCCTGACCAGCAGCGTGTTCGTCGAGAAGTCAGTGCCGCAAGCGGACGGTAAGTCCAAACTGGTTCTCGAAGAACCGCGCGTTGTCGTTCCTGGCGATCGGCTGGTGTTTGTCCTTGCCTACAAAAATCTCGGCGGAAAGCCTGCGACAGACTTTGTCGTGACCAATCCGCTTCCCGGCGCCGTGGCCTATCAGGGATCGGGTGATGCGGCCGCAATCGTTTCAATCGATGGCGGCAAGAACTGGGGCCCATTGGCATCGCTCAAGGTGCGCAAGCCCGACGGGTCAGCGCGTGCCGCCTATCCCGAGGACGTCACGCACGTCCGCTGGGCAATGAAGTCACCGATCCCGGTCGGCGCAGCGGGCAAGTTAAGTTTTCGCGGCGTCGTCAGATAGCTGCACACCGTTTCGGATGCCGACGGGTGGAAAATGGCATCGAGTATTTAGAGTAGAGAGACCAAAGTCATGATCAGGACCATAAAATTGCTGGCGGGGGCCAGCAGTATCGCACTCACGGCAATTGTCGCATCGGGTGCGCAGGCAGCGGGCACAAGCTCAGGTTCGGTAATATCGAACACGGCGACCGTAAGCTATTCGGTCGGCGGCGTCGGTCAGCCATCGGTGTCAAATACGCCAAATACGTTTACCGTCGATCGCAAGATTGTGTTCCGTGTCGACGAAAGCGCACCGATCGCAACGACGACGGTTGCACCTGGACAAACCGCAGCGGTTACAACCTTTACTGTTTCGAACACGTCGAACGCAACGATGGACTTTGGTTTGTCGATCCCGGCACAGCAAGTAGGCGGTGCCGGCGCGCACAGCAACACCGACAATTTCGACGTCACGGCGCCGGGTATTTTCGCCGACACCAACGGCAACGGCGTCTATGACGCTGGCACCGATCTGGCGATTACGTTTCTCGACGAAGTGCTCGCCGATACCTCACGAACCGTCTTTATCGTCGCCAACATTCCCGCCGGCCGTGTGACCGGTGATGTCGCCGTCGTCTCGCTCGTCGGACAGGCACGCGATGG
>JANLWD010000069.1:0-3726 GCA_031364345.1 Sphingomonas sp. | reverse complement strand
CCTGCCGCATCGCATCCCAGTCGCCGCGCGTGACGACGGGATTATATAATGCGACCGCATCGGCGGCGTGCGTCGACGCGTCCAGCATATCCGAATCATTCTCCCCCGGGTTGGAGGCGGCATAGAGCCCAAATCGGATGTACTTGGCAATATGCGCACTACGGGCGACCCGTCGGGCCGGTTGATGGTGAAGATCTTAAGCCGTTTTCCATAACCTCAACGACGTATCGCTGACTGGACCTGCGTCACCGAATGCCGCACAGTTTGCACAGCGAGTAACGGGGGACGACGAATGCTCGTTTGGATAACGATTTTTGGCGCCGTCGCCGGCTGGGCGCTCGCCGATTTTGAAAGCTTCGGCGCCTATCTCGGCGGCTTTGTCGGCTTCGGCTTTGCCTGGGTCCTGCGGCGTTCGATCCGTGCCGAAATCGCAAACGCGACCGATGCGCTTTTGATGCAGTTCGAAGCGCGTTTTCCGGCTGCGTCCGCACCGCGATCGTCAACCAGTCCCGAAACGGATCGGGCCGATGCGGATGGGGCGGTCGACCGTCGGCCCGCCGCTGAAGAGCGTCGCGAAGCACCATCTGCCGTTGCCGCGCGCACTGTCGCTGCACCGCCGTCTGCTCGGTCCCCTGAGCCGATGCCAAGCGAACCGGGCATTGTGGCGTTGGCATCGTCCGCGGCAATCGCGGCCGCACGCAATTGGCTGTTCGGCGGCAATACCATCGTCAGAGTCGGATTGATCGTCCTGTTCGTCGGTTTGTCGTTCCTCGCCAGCTATGCTGCATCGGCGGGGCTTTTTCCGGTCGAGATGCGTCTTGCGCTGGTCGCAGCTTTCGGGGCGGGCCTGCTGATCTTCGGGTTTCGCACACGGACCGAACGCCCCGGCTTTGGCCTCGCGCTCCAAGGCGCGGGCGTTGCTTCGATTTATCTCACGCTGTTTGCCGCGGCGCGACTGGTCGATGGTTTTTCGCTCGGCGCTGCGCTCGCGCTGATGATCCTGGTCTGCGCGCTGGGATGTGCACTTGCGCTGTTGCAGCGGTCGCAAGCGCTTGCCGTGACGGCGTTTGCCGGCGGTTTTGCTGTGCCGCTGCTGTTGAGCACCGGTGGCGGCGATGTCACTGTCCTGTTTGCCTATTACACCCTTCTCAACATCGCCATTTTATTCATCGCCGGGCAACGGTCGTGGCGCGTCCTCAACCTCGTCGGTTTTCTGTCGACATTTGGGCTGCTCACGCTGTGGGTTGCCGACGGCTATGTGCCGGCACAGTTTGTCGTGACGCAGATCTTCCTGATCGTATCGGTCCTGATTTATGTGGCCGCGGCAGTCCTGTATACGCGCGACACGGCCGGTCGCATTGGCAACGCCGTCGATACGACGCTGTTGTTCGGTCCGGCGCTCGCGGGTTTCGGTTTGGAAGTCGAACTTGTCGGTGACCGGCCGTTCGGATCGGCATTTGCCGCGCTCGGTTTCGCGGCGCTCTACATCGCGGTTGCGGCGTTTACCGCACGCCGCCGACCCGAAAGCGCACGCCTGATCAGCGAAGCGATGCTTGCCATCGGTATCGGCTTCGTGACGCTCGCCGTGCCATTGGCATTCGGCGCGCGCTGGACGTCGGCCGCATGGGCATTGGAAGGAGCGGGCGCCTTGTGGATCGGCATGCGTCAGGCGCGCTGGTTGCCGCGGATGTTCGGGATTGCGCTACAGGCGGTCGCGGGAATCGTTTATCTGTCCAGCACAGCGACGAACATATCGGCAGTGCCGCTCGCCAATCCTGCATTCATGGGTGCGATGCTGATCGCGCTCGCCGTGCTGGCGACGGCATGGTGGTTGCGCCGCGACATGGCCCAAGACACGTCGCGCTTCGCAGCGCTTTATGCGCGATACGAGCGCGTCGCGGCCAAGCCCGCATTCGTGATCGGGTTCGGTTTCTGGTGGATCGCGTGGGCTGCCGAGGCCACTCGCATGACACCGCCGCTCATTGCCGACGCGGCACTGATACCCGTCTTTGCCGCCGATATTCAGGTGCTGCTGACGATGGTGGCATTCGTTGCGAGCGCATGGGGTTTTCAGACGATCGGGCGGCGCAAGGACTGGCCCGTCGCGGTCTGGCCAAGCTTGACGAGCCTTGGTGCGCTGGTCCTCGGCTTTTTGGCCAGCGTCGATTTGCAAAGCCATATCCTTTACCTGCCCGGCTGCGTGATTTGGGTGATCGCGATCGGGTTGCACGGCCGGATGCTGTTTCTGAACGATCGCGAAAGCACAGGCGCCAAACCGTTGCGCGTCGCGACGCATGTCGGCGGAGTATGGCTGGCAACGGCAATGCTTGCCGACTGCTTGTGGCTGGCGATCGATAAAGCGGCACTTTGGAACAGTTCATGGGCGGGTGTCGTGTTCCTCGCGTCGGTCGTCGCGGTTCTTGCCGGGCTGACCCTGTGGGCGACGCGCGCAATCGGTGGCGGTGGCGGTGGCGGCGCCGACAGTGCGGCGGTTGCGCGCCGATGGCCGCTTGACCGACACGCGCTGGCCTATGGCTGGCTCGCTGCCCTGCCGATTGCGGTCCTGACTTACTGGGCGGCAATCTCGACGGCGCTGTTCGCGTCGGGCGATGCCGATCCGCTTCCCTATCTGCCCATCCTCAATCCTGTCGATCTGATGCTTGCGGCGGCACTTGCGGTCCTGATCCTGTGGCGAAGCAGCGTGATTGCGGCCCGACCGTTGCCCGTGGGCGCCGCCATATTACGCGGCGCGCCGGCGATCGGGGCTTTGGCGATACTGGCATTTGTCGCGATCAACACCGTCTGGCTGCGCATCGCGCATCAGCTTTTGGGAGTCGACTGGGATCCCGACGCGCTTTTCGACAGTGTCGTGGTCCAGACCGGATTTGCGATCCTCTGGACCGGGCTTGCGTTGCCACTGATGATCATTGCGCATCGGCGCGGCGAACGCGCCATCTGGCTGGCGGGTGCCGGGCTGCTCGGCCTGACAGTGGTAAAACTGTTGCTGATCGATCTCAACAACACGGGCGGCGGCGCGCGCATCGTCGCCTTCATTGCCGTCGGCGTCCTGATGCTTGTCGTTGGCTATCTGGCCCCGTTGCCACCCAAATTGCGCGCCGCCGACACCGCTGCCGACGAAAGATTGCCGGTATGACGACAATCAGACTGTTGCTGATCATGGTGGCGGCATTGGCAGTGGCCGCAGCCGGGCCGGCGGGATCCGACAGCGATGCGGCGTCATATCGATTGCGGATGTCATTGACGCTGGCGAGCGACGCGCCGGTCCAGCGCATCACGGTGCCGGTGCAGGCGCTTGTGGCATCACAAAGTGCCGACCTGTCGGATATCCGCGTGTTCGATGCCAGCGGCCGTCCGGTGCCGATGGCGCACATAACGGCGATGCCAGCACCAAGTCGCGAAATCGGTTTCCCCGCACTGCCGATCCTCGGATCACGCCCCATGCTCGACGTGACGGGCGTCTCACTGGCAATCGATGATCAGGGTCGCGCTCGGGTTGCGTCGCTCGACGGCAAGATCATCAAGGCGGATGCAACGACAATGGTCGTCGGCGCGCTGTTCGATACCCGCGCCCAGAACGGACAGGCAGAGCAACTTGCGCTCGACGCCAGCGTTCCAGCGAGCCAGCCGGTGACGTTCGCCGTCGAGGGCAGCGCGGACCTGAAAACATGGCAGCCGTTGGGCGAACGCGTCGTTTACCGCACCCCG
>JANLWD010000060.1:0-5288 GCA_031364345.1 Sphingomonas sp. | reverse complement strand
GTCGTCGGTCATCGCTTGTGCGATCAGCCCCGGGATGGCGTCCCACATCGCCTGGTCGACTGCATTGTGCTTTGCCGCGCGGTCGATGATCAGGTGGGCAACCGGGCCGTGGGTTTCGAGACGGAGGGTCAAAGCACAACCTTCGCGATTTCGTGCCGCGTCGCGAACCAGACGCCGTCATGGCCGCGGACGTGTTTCAGGAATTCGTCGAGTGCCCCGATGCGCCCTGGTCGCCCGATGATGCGGAGGTGAAGACCGAGCGACATCATTTTCGGGTTTCCCGCTACTCCCTCGGCATAGGTCCAGTCGAAGCTCGCCTTTGCATAATCGAGCCAGTCGGCAGGCGTGTAGGCCGGGTCGGTCCACATTTTCATGTCGTTGGTGTCGAGTTGATAGGGGACGATCGCGATGCGCTTGCCGGGGACGGTTTCCGCGTCGACGAACGGCACGTCACCCGAATAATCGTCCATGTGGTAATCGAAGCCCGCCTCGATCAGCAGGCGGCGGGTGTTGTCGGTGTGGAAGTATCGCGACAGCCAGCCATAAGGACGCGTGCCAGTACTTTTCTCGATCGACATGACTGCCTTGCGGATGAAATCGCGTTCCTGGTCCACGTCCATCTTGAACTGGTGTACCCAGCGGTAGCCATGGCTGACCGGCTCGTCGCCTCGCGCGCGGATGGCGGCTGCGATTTCAGGATGGTTTTCGATGGACATGGCTGCGACAGTCCACGACGCGCGGACATCATGCTTGTCGAGCAGGGCGACGACGCGCGGGGCACCTGCCTTGATGCCGTAGAGATAGTTGGACTCGTTGCCATAATTTCGGATCGGCGATTTGATGTGGATGCCAAGCTCGTCGACCGGCTCCATCCCGCGATCGCCACGCGCAACGGTCATCTCGCTGCCTTCCTCGACATTGACGACGATCGACAGCGCGATTTTCGCGTCGCCCGGCCAGTCGATGCGTTCGGCTTGCATCAATGCATTTCCTCCCCGCCGCTGACATTAAGCGCTTCGCCGGTGACGTAGAACGCGTCATCGCTTGCCAGCCAGGCACAGGCGGCGGCTGTATCCGAGGCGAGGCCCGGGCGGCCCATCGGGTTCTTCGCCGCCATGTTTTTGAGGTAATCCTCGACACTGGCAAAGCCGAGGAGTTTTGAGAAATAGGCATTTTGTTCTGCGCCCAGGCCGGTCGTGACATGGTTGGGGCAGACGGCATTGACCGTGATCCGGTGCGCGCCGAGTTCGACTGCACTTGCCCGCGTAAGGCCGATCATACCGTGCTTTGATGACACATAAGCGGGCAAATGCGGAAAACCCGTTTTGGCGGCTTGCGACGCGATGTTGATGATCCGCCCGCCTTTCCCCGCCTTGACCATCGCGCGCGCGGCGGCTTGCGTGCAATAGAACGCGCCCGACAGGTTGACCGCGATCACTGTGTCCCAATCGCTTGGGTTCACCTCGAGCAGCGGCGTCATCATGAAACCGATGCCGGCATTGTTGACCATGATGTCGACCGCGCCGAATTGCGCGACGGTGCGGTCGATCAGGGCTGTGCACTGGTCCGCCTTCGACACGTCGCAGGGGATTGCCGCGACTTCGATGCCGCGCGTCCGCAGTTCTTCGGCAATGCCTTCGGCTTCGCGCCCGATGTCGAGATCGGAGACGACGCAGTTTGCGCCTTCGTCGGCAAAGCGTTGCAGGATCGCTTGCCCGAGCCCTTTTTCGCGGCCCGACCCGGTGACGACAATGGTTTTGCCCGCAAAGCGTTTCACAGCGATCCCTTCACAGCGACTCCGACGTGATGAAAATCGGATCGTCGGCATAATTGCGCATGTCCGCCGCGAGCGCCTGTACCACGGGACCAGCGGCTTCTTCGCCGAACAGCGCGACGTCGCTGATCTCGATGATCTCGATATAAGCGTAGGGTGATTTTTCCCCAGTGCCGAGAATGCCTGTTGCGCGCTGGACATGATAGCCGCTGACCGATTTCAGCGCGCGGACGCCAGGAATGTCAGTCTCGCGTGCCCAATTTTCATATGCCTCGACGGTAACGCCGGGTTTCAGGTTGAACAAAACGATGATGCGCATCGGTCTCTCCTTGTTATGATCGGAAACTAGCAGGTGCCCGGTAAGCGGCAAGCACGCCGTCAAGCGCGCGGGCACGCGCAAACAAATGCGCTTCGTGACCCGCCTGCCCGACGAGCTGGACGCCGATGGGAAGGCCGTCAGTGCTCCAGCCCGCCGGGATGCCGATCGCGGGAAGGCCGGCGATATTGGCGAGGCACGTAAAATCGGCCTGATTGGCTGGCGTGGGGTCGCTGTGCGCGAACGCGGGTTGGGGTGCCGTGGGCAGCAAAAGGAAATTGTTGCGGGCGACAGTAGCACGGATTTCTTCGGCTGTGTCGGCGAGGATGCGCTGATCCTCGGCCCAGTCTTCGGCGCTGCGTCGCGGACCGTAGCGCAACAGCTTGGCGAGCATGGGCGACAGCTTTTCGGGATCGGCACCCGCGAAATGCGTGACCATCGTGCGCGATGTTGCGATGAATCCGGCAAAGCGCAGACGCGACAGCGGCATGCTGATGGTTTCCGACATGAGTGTGCCGAGCGCGGCTTTTGCCTTGGCATAGACGGCCAAAACGTCTGCGGTGCTTTCGACCCCGCCGAGATCGCCAAGGATCATGCCCGCTGTGTTGGTGTCCGGTGCATTCGCATCGCTCTCGCCGAAATCGGACATCACACGTGCCACGCGTTCGAGCGTGTCGAGATCGCGCGCCATCGGACCGATCACGTCGAGCGCGGGTTCGGCCGGCTCGAGCCCATGCTGACTGACGGCGGCATTGGCAGGTTTGAACCCGTAAATCCCGCAATAACTGGCCGGAATGCGGATCGAACCCATTGTGTCAGTGCCAAGCGCGGCATCGCACAGCCCAGCGGCGACCGCGGCGGCCGACCCGCCCGATGATCCACCGGGTGTGTAATCCGGCCGGTGCGGATTTTGCGTCGCGCCGAACCATGGATTGTCGGTCTTTGCCCCGAGTGCCGCTTCGTCCATGTTGAGCGTGCCCGGAATCGCAGCGCCCGCCGCACGGAGTTTTGTAACGACCTCGGCATCTTCGGTCGCAATGCGGTTGCGAAAGAGTTCCATGCCTGCGGTCCACGGCAGACCTTTGACGGCAATGTTCGCTTTTACACCGATGGTCAGCCCTGCCAACGGTCCATCGCCGCCGTGCATTGCCGGATCAAGATCGACAAAGGCATTGAACGGGTCGCGCATCATAGCTTCCGCTCGTCGATCAGGCGGACCGGTTTCTGGCGACTGTCGATCTGCGTTGCGGCTGCGGTGCCCCCGGGATCGCAGAGTTTTATGCGCACTTCGACGCCGAGGCCTTGGCGGAGCAGTGCTGCCAGCGCGTTCTCGTCAGTCCCGCCGCGGCTTTCGATGGTCACGGTCATATCATCGCGGTCTTCGGTGCGGCGCAGATGGCAGACATATTCGCCGGTCAGGTCGGCGCGGTTTTCGATCAGCGACGCAATCGCGTGCGGGAACAAGTTTATGCCGCGCAGCTTGACCATATTGTCGCTGCGCCCCTTGAACCCCGCGATGCGCTTGAACGCCAGTTCGCCGCGTCCGTCCAGTTCGTGCGTTATGTCATGCGTATTGAAACGGATGCACGGTGCGATGTCGTCCTTGAACAGGCAGGTGACGACCATGTCGCCGGTTTCGCCGCGCGCAATCGGTGCCTGTGTCTCGACGTCGAGCAGTTCGAGATATTGCGCATCTTCCCATACATAAAGGCCATCACGTTCGGGTCCTTCGCCCGCAATGCTGCCAGTATCGCCGACGCCGTACCAGTCATAGGCTTTGGCGCCGTGCCACGCAGCTTCGGTCGCCGCGCGGTCCTCGGTGCCCAAATGGCCGATGATCATGCGCAGCTTTATCCGGTCGAACAGTTTTTCGGCTTCTGCGCCGTCGGCGAGTTTGCGGATATAATCGACGAAGCCGACCATCACGGTCACGCCGAAATCAGCCATCAGGTTGACCTGTGCTGCGCTGCGCGTCTCGATGCCGGTGCCGGCCGACAGGAACAGGCTGTTTGTAAAATGCGTGACGGCCTCGCGGATATAATGCCCGCCGTTGATCATGCCGTGGCCATAGACCGACTGCACCACGTCTTCGGGACGGAGGCCCATCCATCGATACATGCGCCCGACAAGCAGATTGGTGATCTCGCGGCCTTTAGGTCCGAAAAGCAGCGGTTGCGGGCGTCCGGTGGTGCCGCTGGTGGTGTGAAAGATGACCGGGCCAGAATCACCAGAGCTGCCCCTGCCGCTGAAATCGCCGTAGGGCGGGTGTTCGGTGACCGAAGCCATCAGGTCGGTCTTGTCATAGACAGGCAGCTTGCCGATGTCGTCGAGCGTGCGGATGTCACCGGGTTCGATCCCCTTTGCACCCCAGAGCCGCTGGTAGAACGGGATTTCCCAGCCGCGCTGCATCAACTTGGCAAACCGCACGTCCTGAAGCATGCGCAGTTCGTCGCGCGACATTTCGCCATAAGTGCCAACGAGATCGATCGGATAGTCCGCGAGCATTTGCCTCGCGTCGAAGGCTTCGAAATAGGTCGGGAATGTCATTGCGGCACCGTGAAATAGGCAAGCGGATCGTCGAACAGGCGGCGATCGGGGATGTCGCCAGCAAGCACCTCGCACAAGTCGCGCTTCTGGGCGACTTGCGGTGCATCCATTGGCGCGCCGGGGCTGCCCAGCGTGTGCGGGATCGCGATGCGTTCGCCGTCGATGACAATATGTTGCGGAAAAAGTGTGTTCGGATCGGGATTGTCATCCACCTCGATCATGATTTTGGCCGCAATCGCGCGCAGGACCGGATCGGCAAAATCCTCTGGCGTGAACCGGCGCGGGTCGATCCGACCGTCGCGGATCATCAATGCTCCCAGAAATGGCAGGCACAGGCGAGCATAGGCCGGGGTCATGCCCTCGGTTATCGGTCGTCCGACAAGGCGTGCAACCAGCGGCGGAACAATCGCGACGATTTCATCCATTGGCCGGTCGCTGTCGCGGATGTCGGCAATCGTGCCGAGGACCGCATGGCTCGCTCGGCCGCACGGATAGGGCTTGGTGCTGATTTCGCTGATCCGCCAGTCAGTGCCGAGGCCGCGCGTGTAACGCGACAGATCGCCCGTCTCGAACAACTTGAAATAGCCGAACGGTCCTTCGAGCACATCATGCGGTGCACCAAACCCTGCCTTCGCCAAATCGACCGCGACG
>JANLWD010000057.1:0-18399 GCA_031364345.1 Sphingomonas sp. | reverse complement strand
AGCGCACACCTGCACGGGCGACGGCGGCGGCATGGTCCTGCGCGCCGGGCTGCCGATGCAGGACATGGAATTCGTCCAGTTCCACCCGACCGGCATTTATGGTGCTGGCGTCCTCATCACCGAAGGCGCGCGCGGCGAAGGCGGCTACCTGACCAATTCCGAAGGCGAGCGGTTCATGGAACGCTATGCGCCGTCGGCCAAGGATCTTGCCAGCCGTGACGTCGTTTCACGCAGCATGGCCGCCGAAATCCGCGAAGGCCGCGGCGTCGGCGCGCACAAGGATCATATCTACCTTCACCTCGACCATATCGATCCCGCTGTCCTTGCCGAACGGCTTCCCGGCATTACCGAGACAGGCAAGATTTTCGCCGGCGTCGACCTGACGCGCGAACCGCTGCCCGTCACGCCGACGGTGCATTACAACATGGGCGGCATCCCGTGTAATTATCATGGCGAAGTCGTCACGCTGAAGGATGGCAATCCCGATGCCGTCGTGCCCGGCCTGTTCGCGATCGGCGAAGCGGCGTGCGTTTCGGTGCACGGCGCCAACCGGCTGGGCTCCAACAGCCTGATCGACCTCGTCGTCTTCGGCCGTGCAACGGGCAAGCGTCTTGCCGAACTCATCAAGCCCGGGACGGCGCACAAACCGCTGCCCAAGGGCTCCGAAGAACAGGCGCTTGGCCGCGTCGACAAGTTCCGTCATGCCAATGGCAGCTCGAAAACTGCCGAAATCCGGCTCGACATGCAGCGCACGATGCAAAAGCACGCAGCCGTTTTCCGTGACAACGAACTGCTCGATGAAGGCAAGATGCTGATCGACAAAGTTGCCGCGCGCATCGGCGATGTGGCGGTCTCGGATCGTTCGATGATCTGGAATACCGACCTGATCGAGACGCTCGAACTCGACAACATGTTGCCCCAGGCGGTCGTCACCATGCACAGCGCCAGCAATCGCCACGAGTCACGCGGCGCACATATGCATGAATCATTCCCTGACCGGAACGACGGTGACTGGATGAAGCATACGCTGGCCTGGCGCGAAGGCGGACAGGTCGCGATCGATTATCGCCCGGTCCATGATTACACGCTGACCGACGAAATCGAATATATCAAACCGAAAGCACGGGTTTACTGAGGGTTTCGCTGGCACGGCGAGAGGGGATCAGCCAATCCCCATCCGCGCCAATCCTTTGTCCTTGTCGATGAATTGATGTTTCAGCGCACCGGCGATGTGCACGGCGACGAGGAAATAAAGGATATAGCCCGAGATTTCGTGCACATTGCCGAAAATGCCGTGGACTTGTTTCTTGCTCGCGGCATCCAGTCCCATCACGAACCCGATGCGCGGCCATTCGAACAGGCCGAACCAGAAATTGGGATTGTCAGCGGCTTTCTCCCACGCCGAATCCATGATCCAGCCCGACAATGGCAGTGCAAACATCACCACATAAAGCATCATGTGCGCCGCATGCGCCGCACGTTTTTCCCACGCCTGATGATTTGCGGGCAATGCCGGCGGGCGATGCGTCAGCCGCCACAGCAGCCGCATCAGGACGAGACACAGCAATGTAATGCCGATCGATTTGTGATTGTTGATCAGCGGGCGGACCGCTTCGTCGGGCGCAACCGGCCACACCCAGGCCAGCGCGATATTGACGATCATCAGCCCGCCGACGATCCAGTGCAGCGCTATTGCGGTTCCGGTGTATCGTTGTGGCATCGGCGTTCGGCTCCGGTTCAGGTTCCGAAAGCAACTTAGCACTGGTAGCGTGCGGGTCCAGTATCTATCGCGCCGCAGCATAACTCTGCTTCCGGACGGACGCCCCCGTGCTCTCGATATTGCCAAGCTCACTCGACCACAGCCTTCGTGCGATTTCGCCGCGCTTCACGCCGCCGCCGCGCCACGTCATCGGCCCGCTCATCTGGCTGGCCGCCGTCATCCTCTTCATCGCGCTGTTTGCGCAAGGCTTCATTCGCACCGGTGTAACGGCTTGGGCCGTCGGGCTGGTTTATGTGCTGTATGATACGGCGTTACTGATTTTCGTTGCGCGCCAGACCTGGCGGCTCGGGTTCCAGCCAATCATAGCACCTGCCGATGCGACCACTGCGTTTTCGACAACCGTCGTTATCGCAGCCTACAACGAAGCGCCCGTGCTCGAAGCGACAGTCGAAGCGCTACGCCAGCAAGCCAGTCCGCCCGATCAAATCCTGATTGCCGACGACGGTTCGGACGACGACACACCGGCCGTGCTTGCGCGTCATTACGGTCTGGTGACGCCGGCGTTTGGCGAAACATCAGCAAGTCCGACCATCCCCAACCTCCGCTGGCTGCGTCTGCCACGCGGTGGCAAAGCTGTTGCGCTGAATACCGCCATCGACATCATCGACACCGACATCATCCTGACTGTCGATGCCGACACACTGCTCGAGCCCGGCGCGCTGGCGGCGATGCGCTCGGCATTTGCGGCCGATCCCGCGCTTGCCGCAGCAACGGGCGTGCTGCATCCGATTTGCAGCGCGAGCGTGACAGGCCGGCTGTTCCAGTGGTTCCAGACGTACGAATATGTCCGCAATTTCCTGTCGCGATATGCCTGGATGGAAACGAACAGCTTGCTGCTGATTTCGGGCGCTTTCGCCGGTTTCCGCCGCGAAGCACTGGTGCGCGTCGGCGGGTTCGATGCCGACAGCCTTGTCGAAGATTATGAAGTGATGCACCGCATCCACCGTTACGCGCGCAACAATGGCCTCGACTGGTCAGTCCGCGTTGTCGGCGGAGCGCAGGCATCGACCGATTCGCCAGGCAGCCTGATGCCGTTTCTGCGTCAGCGCCGCCGATGGTTCGCAGGGTTCCTGCAAACGCAATTTTGGAACCGCGACATGATCGGCAATGCCCGGTACGGCGCGCTCGGCACCGCGATGCTGCCGGTCAAGGCACTCGACACGGTCCAGCCGCTTTACGGCCTCGCCGCATTCGGGCTGCTCATTTACTTCATCACGACCGGCAATCTGATCATTGCGATGCCGATCATCATCGCCATGGCAGTCAAGGTCGTGATCGATCTGCTTTACCTGCTCTGGTCGCTGCGGCTGTATCGTCGCTGGACTGGGCACCGCATCAGTGCGGGTGGTGCGCTGATCGCCGCTATGATCGAACCTGTCACGTTTCAGCTTTTGCGCCACGTCGGTGCGGCATGGGGCTGGATCGTGTTTTTAACGGGGCGGCAGGTCTGGGGTGCGCAGGCGCGCGGCGGGATCGCGGCACGGCTCGATACCGCGCATGACCGGTCGGTCGACACCGCTTGATTGCGCCTTTGCCCGCGCCTCGTTATACTTTGGGCTAGCCCCGGCCCGCGCGTTCGCCAAGAGCGTGTTTGCCGGGGCATTGCTCTTTACCGCGCCAGGAACTGCCCCAAGGAACCCAGATATGTCCCGCCGCCGCCAGATTTACGAAGGCAAGGCCAAAATCCTTTACGAAGGGCCCGAGCCTGGCACGCTCATCCAATATTTCAAGGATGATGCGACTGCGTTCAATGCCCAGAAAAAGGGCACGATCAACGGCAAAGGCGTCCTGAACAACCGCATTTCCGAACATATTTTCACTTTGCTCGGCAATATCGGCATCCCGCATCATTTCATGCGCCGCCTGAACATGCGCGAACAGCTGATCCGACAGGTCGAGATCATCCCGATCGAAGTCGTGATCCGCAATGTCGCCGCGGGGTCGCTGTCGACGCGCCTTGGCATCGAAGAAGGCACGCAGCTGCCTCGCACGATCATCGAACATTATTACAAGGACGATGCTCTTAACGATCCGATGATCACCGAGGAACATATCGCGGCGTTCGGCTGGGCCAGTCAGGAAGAAATGCACGACATTGCCGACATGGCAATCCGGGTGAACGACTTCATGTGCGGGCTGTTTGCGGGCATCGGCATTCGCCTTGTCGATTTCAAACTCGAATTCGGTCGCGTCTGGGAAAACGACTATTCGCGCGTGATCCTTGCCGACGAAATCAGCCCCGATGGCTGCCGCCTGTGGGACATGGCCACCAACGAAAAGCTCGACAAGGACCGGTTCCGCCGCGATCTCGGTGGCGAAGTCGAAGCCTATCAAGAAGTAGCACGGCGGCTCGGCCTGCTTCCCGATGGTGTCGACAATGTGGTGCTCGATCTGGAGGCACAGCGCAAAAAGCGCGGCCGGTGACCAAAAGCTTTCCTGTCGTCGTCAATCGCGGCGGTGGGGCAGCATCTCGCGCCGGCGACGCACTGGTCAGCCAGATCGAAGCCGCTTTCCTGTCGGCTGGCCTGATTGCCGACGTTTACGCGGTCGACGGCCCCGATCTGGTCGCGACGATCACACGGCTGGCAGCGCACGGCGCCGTTGCGATCGGTGGCGGCGACGGCACGCAGGGATGTGCAGCCGCGATCCTGAGCAAAGCAGGTGCAAAGCACGCCATTCTACCGCTCGGCACGCGCAACAATCTCGCGCGTCAGCTTGATATTCCGCTCGACCTCGACGGCGCGGTCGCCGTGATCGCAGCTGGCCGGACACGCGCGATTGATCTGTCCGAAGTGAACGGCCAGGCCTTCGTCAACAATGCGTCGATCGGGCTTTATCCCAAGCTGGTGAAGTTCCGCGAACAGGGGCGCAAGCGTGGCATGCCGAAATGGCTGGCGAACATTCCCGCGGCGTGGCGCGTTCTGCGCAATCTTGCGCACCGCCGCTACCGCCTGGTCCTCGACGATGCTGCGCAACCCATCGTGACGCCGTTGCTGTTTATCGGCAACAATGTCTATTCGCTCGACAGCGGTAAGGTCGGTGTCCGCGACGCAATGGACGACGGCAAACTTTCGGTATTTGCCGTGGCCAAAAGCACGCGGTGGGGGCTGATCGGTTTCGCAATCCGGACGTTGCGCGGGCGCAGCGACCCCGCCCGCGATTTTGCCGCGATCGGCACCTGCAAGATGCTGGTCGTCAAGGCCCGCCGCCGGCGGATTTCGATCGCGCTCGATGGCGAAGTTACAAAACTTGCCACCCCGCTCCGGTTCAGCATCCGACCCGGTGCGCTTTCGGTATTCGTGCCGCCCGGATGAACCTTGCCGCATTCGGCGCTTGAAGGCATAGGCGCATCCATGAAAATCCGCATTCATGTCACGCTCAAGCCCGGTGTTCTCGATCCGCAGGGAAAAGCGATCCATCACGCGCTCGCAGGACTGGGCTTTGGCGGCGTCAACGACGTGCGCCAGGGAAAGCTCATCGAACTCGACCTTGCCGACGGCACGCCCGACGCCGAGATCGAAGCAATGTGCACCAGGCTGCTTGCCAATACCGTCATCGAGAATTTCAAAGTCGAACGATGAAAAGCGCTGTCGTCGTCTTTCCCGGATCGAATTGTGACCGCGACCTCGCGGTCGCTTTCCGCGGTGTGACCGGCGAAGCGCCTGTAATGGTCTGGCATAAGGAAACCGAACTTCCCGCCGGCCTCGACATCATCGGTGTGCCCGGCGGCTTTTCTTATGGCGATTATCTGCGCTCGGGCGCGATGGCGGCACGGTCGCCGATCATGCGCGCGGTCATCGACGCCGCCGGGCAGGGCCGTACGGTCCTTGGCATATGCAACGGCTTTCAGGTGCTTACCGAAGCGGGGCTGCTCCCCGGCGCGCTGATGCGCAATGCCGGGATCAGGTTCGTCGGCCGCGACGTCGCTTTGACGGTCAGCAACAGCCAGACTGCTTTCACTGCGCGTTATAACGCTGGGGAGCGCGTCACATTTCCGGTTGCGCATCATGACGGCAATTACTTCGCCGACGACGCAACGCTCGACCGGCTCGAGGGGGATGGCCGCGTCATTTTCCGTTATGCCGAATCCGTGAACGGCAGCGCGCGCGACATTGCGGGCATCATGAACGATGCCGGTAACGTCCTCGGCCTGATGCCCCATCCCGAACGCCGGATCGAAGCCGCGCATGGCGGGGTCGACGGACGACGCATGTTCGAAGCTCTGCTCGCGGCCTAGCAGCACTCCGATGGCGGCACCGATCCTTGCATATGAAGACCTTGGCCTGATCCAGGGATCGGGCTGGCTGTTCCGCCATCTCGACATTTTCGTGGCGCCGCGTGACCGGCTGGCGCTGATCGGGCGCAACGGCGCGGGCAAGACGACACTGCTGCGCCTGCTTGCCGGGCAGGTCGATTGTGACGAGGGGCGGCGAACGATCGTGCCCGGCGCACGCGTCGTGCTGCTCGAACAGGAACCCGCGATGAAGGGTCATGCGACACTGCGCGATTTTGCGCTGTCGGGCTCCAACCCGCCTGCGCTGCACGACGTCGAAGCCATTGCGAGCCAGATCGGTATCGACCTGTCACGTGACGCGGGCTCTGCTTCGGGGGGTGAGCGCCGCCGGGCCGCAATTGCCCGCGCACTGTCGATGGATCCTGATGTCCTGCTGCTCGACGAGCCGACCAATCACCTCGATCTTGCCGCGATCGACTGGCTCGAGGACTGGCTGGGGCGGTACCGCGGCGCATTCGTCGCGATCAGCCACGACCGGACATTCCTGACGCGCCTGACCAAATCGACGCTGTGGCTCGACCGCGGCGCGATCCGTCGCAAGGACATCGGCTTTGGCGGCTTCGAGGTGTGGACCGAAGCGATTTATGCCGAGGAAGCGCGCGCTGCCGAACGCCTCGATGCAAAACTGAAGCTCGAAGAACATTGGCTGCTGCGCGGCGTGACGGCGCGGCGGGCGCGCAACGAGGGCCGCAAGGCAAAACTCATGGAAATGCGTGCTGCGCGTGCCGCGATGATGGGGCCACTGGGTGGTGCAAAAATTTCACTGGGCAATGACGATATCCGCACCAAATCGGTGATCCGCGCCGAACATGTCACGAAATCGTTCGGAGACCGCGCGATCATCAAGGACTTTTCGCTGCGGATTCAGCGCGGCGACCGGATCGGCGTGGTCGGCGCGAACGGTGCGGGCAAATCGACGCTGCTCAAGCTCCTGACCGGTGAACTCGCGCCCGACACGGGCACGGTCACGCTTGCCAAAACGCTCGACAGCGTCATCATCGACCAGCAGCGTGCGCGAATGGACCCGGCCAGGACCGTGCGCGACGTGCTTGCCGATGGCGGCGACTGGATCGAAGTGCTGGGCACCAAGAAACATGTCATCGGCTATCTGAAGGAATTCCTGTTCGACCCCGGCGTCGTCGATGCACTTGTCGGCACATTGTCGGGTGGCGAACGCTCGCGGCTTTTGCTGGCCCGCGAATTTTCGCGCGCGTCGAACCTGCTTGTGCTCGACGAGCCGACCAATGATCTCGACCTTGAAACGCTCGACCTGCTTCAGGAAGTCATTGCCGATTACGACGGCACTGTCCTGATCGTCAGCCACGACCGCGACTTCCTCGACCGCACGGTCACGATCACGCTTGGCCTCGACGGATCGGGCAAGGTCGATATCGTCGCTGGCGGATATGCCGACTGGGAAGCGCGGCGATCGGTAAAGACAGCCGAAAAATCGGTGGCCAAACCAGTAGCGGTCGCCGCGCCGAAACCGGTCAAAAAACTCACGTATAAAGATCAGCGCGATTACGACCTTTTGCCGCAGCGCATCGACGAGATCGACCGGGCAATTGCTCGCGATGAAGCGCTCCTCGCCGATCCGGCGCTTTACACGCGCGATTATGCGCGGTTCGAAGCACTTACCAAAGCGATCGAAGCCGCCCGCACCGAAAAGGATGCAGCCGAAGAACGCTGGCTGATGCTCGCCGAAATGGCCGAAGCATTAGTCTAACCTGCGTCCCATGCGTCCGGCCAGCTCGACGACATAATGCCATGCCACGCGTCCCGAACGGCCGCCGCGATTGGTGGCAAAGCTGATCGCGTCCGCTGCATCGAAAGGCAGGGCATATGTCGCGGCATAACGCGCGACCATCGCCACATATGTGTCCTGATCACAGACATGAAAGCCCAGACTGAGTCCGAACCGGTCGGCGAGCGCCATCCGGTCGTCAACGACATCGCGCACGTTGATTGCCGACTGTTGCTCGGCCATGTCGCGCGGAACGATATGCCGCCGGTTCGACGTCACATACAGGCGGACGTGCGCGGGCCGTGCGCTGCTCCCGCCGTCGAGTACCGAGCGCAACGCGCGTGCTGACGCAATGCCGTCATCGAAGCCAAGATCATCGACGAATACGACAACGGGGCGCGTCCAGTTTGCAATCGCCTCGAATAATCCGGTGAGCGCAGACACGTCAGTCGCAGCAAGTTCGACGAGCGCAAGTTCGCCACCGACCGTGCCGATCACCGATTTCACCAGCGCCGATTTCCCCGATCCGCGCGCGCCCCACAGTAACGCATCATGCGCGGCATGGCCCGCCGTATGGCGGCGCGTATTATCGAGCAATGCCGCTTTCTGTGCGTCGATCCCGGTCAACAAGTCGATGGGCAGCGGCGCGAAATGCGCGGCAGTCAATGCGGCACCACTCCAGACATAAGCGGGTGCATCGGCAGTCGGCGGCACGGGCTGCGGCGGGGCCAGCCGTTCAAGCGCATCGGCAATGCGGCGGAGCGTTTCGTCCATCTCCTTGCGTCTAAAGCGATTTGCGTGCTGCGGCCAGTTCCTCGGCATAGCGCACGTCGCCGGGGGCCATCGCCACGGCCTTTTCGAGGATCGGGACGGCATCGGAGACCCGCCCGGCACGCGCCAGAAACGCACCATAGCTTGCGGTCGCAAGCGGGTTCATCGGCGCAATGGCATAGGCCTGCGCCCCGAAACCGACCGCGGCCGCAATATCCTTGCGACCGACGGAGGCCCATCCTGCGTTGACAAGGCGCAACGGGTCGCGGTTGCCCAGCCGCGTTGCCAGCGATGCATAGATCGCTGCTGCTGCCTCCCATTCGCCGCGCGACAGGGCCCGGTCGGCAGCCGCTTTCTGCGCCGCGACATTGGCAGGATTGGTGCCGAGAAACCGGTCGAGACGACCAAACATTGCGTCGTCGATCTGGCCGGCTCCGGCACGCGCGGCACGGTCGAGCATTGCCGAGGCTCCAGCGCGATCACCCGTCGATTCGAGCGCGCGACCGCACAGGAACTGTGCATAGCCGTCGCCGACGTCGGCCAGTGGGCGCAGCACGTCGACCGCGTCAGTGCCACTTTCCGCGCGGAGCAGCGCAAGTCCGAGTAGCCGTCGTACTTTCACATTGCCGGGTTGTGCCGTCAGCAGCGGGCGCAATTGCGCAATGGCACCGTCATTGGCACCCGCTTGCATCATCTGCATCGCGCGCAGCAGTGCAGTCCCCGCGATCCCGTCGAGCCGGTCGTCGGCGCGGAAAAAGACATTGCGCGACACGTCCCACTTGCCCGCGCGCGCTGCCAGCACGGCTTGCAGATACAGCGCCTGCGCATTGTTTTTGGAAACGGACAGCAAGGCCCGCGATGTGTCGAGTGCAGCCACCGCCTGCCCGGCATCGCCCAGCGTCGCAGCTTTTTCATACAGAACATCGCGGTGCCCCGGCACGATCGCAAGCGCACGGTCGTACCACGGGATTGCGGCAAGCAAGCCATAACGGTCGCGGACCAGATTGCCGCCATAAAGCAGCGCGTCGGCATTTTTCGGATCAAGCGCAAGCGCGCGTTCGATCGACCCGATCGCACCGTCGACATTGCCTTTGGCAAGCAGCACGCGACCCTCGATCACCAGCGCCTGTGACGGGCTGAGCTTTGTCGGCGAGGCCGCGCCCAGCAGGGCCAGCGCGGCCAGACCGAGGCTAAACCGAAATATCATAGCTCTTCAGCAGATCATATAGCGTCGGGCGGCTGATCCCGAGCAGTTTTGCCGTGTTCGAGATATTGCCATCGGCACGCGCGATTGCGCGGCGGATCGCGCGCCGGTCGGCAGTTTCGCGCACTGCTTTCAAATTGATGACGTCGCTTTCGGCATCCTCGTCGTCCAGATCGAGGTCGGCAGCAGTGACCATTTTGCCATCGGCCATGATTACCGCGCGTTTGATGCGATTTTCGAGTTCGCGGACATTGCCCGGCCATGTCCAGCCATCGATCGCGGCAAGCGCGTCGGGCGCAATCCCGCGCACGCCCTTGTTCATGCTGGCATAGCGTTCCATGAAATGTCGCGCGAGCAGCCCGGCATCGCCAGGTCGTTCGGCCAGCGTCGGTATCCTGATCACGATTTCGGCGAGCCGGTAATAAAGATCCTCGCGAAAAGCCTGCGCTGCGATCATCGCGTCCAGATCCTGATGCGTTGCGCAAACGATCCGCGTATCCACCGCAATCGCTTTGCGCCCGCCGATCCGTTCGATCACGCGCTCCTGAAGAAATCGCAGCAGCTTGACTTGCAATGGCAGCGGCACGTCACCGATTTCATCAAGGAACAATGTGCCGCCATGCGCCTGTTCGATTTTGCCTTCGGTCGTTTTGACGGCACCCGTGAATGCGCCCTTTTCGTGGCCGAACAATTCGCTTTCGAGCAGGGTTTCGGGAATCGCGGCGCAATTGATTGCGACGAACGCCCCTTTGCGGCGGTCGCTGGCGTCATGCAGGCCGCGCGCGAGCAATTCCTTGCCCGTACCACTCGCGCCAAGCAGCATGACCGAGACATCGGCGTTCGCCACGCGTTCGATCGTCCGGGCGACTTTGAGCATTTCGGGGGCCGCGGTAATCATGCCACCAAGCACGGCATTGCCCGACACCGCTTTCGACAACCGCCGGTTTTCGGCTTCGATCGCATGCAAATGGAATGCCCGCCGCACGATCAGGCCAAGCTCGTCGATGTCGACCGGCTTGGCGTAAAAATCATAAGCGCCGCCCGCAATCGCGCGCAGTGCGCTTTCACGGGCGCCATGCCCCGATGCCACGATAACTTTTGTATCGGGTTTGAGCGCGAGGATCGCATCGAGCGTCGCGAAACCTTCGGCGGTGCCATCGGGTTCGGGCGGCAGGCCAAGATCGAGCGTGACGACATCGGGTTCTTCGGCGCGCAGCGCATCGATCGCGCTCGTGCGGTCGCCCGCGACAATGACCTGATAATCGTCATAGGCCCAGCGCAACTGGCGCTGCAGCCCCTCGTCATCCTCGATGATCAGGAGCTTGGGTTTGGGCGCATCGCTCGTCACGCGACCAGTGCCTCGTGCCAGCGCGTCGGGGTGGGCAACCAGATCATGAACCGCGTGCCCTGCCCCGGTTCGCTGTCAACGGTCAGCCGTCCGCCCATCGCGGCAACGATCGTTCGCGCTTCGAAGGCACCGATGCCAAAACCGCCGTCCTTCGTCGAGGCGAACGGGCGAAACAGCTGTCCGCGGACGAAATCGAGCGTCATGCCGCATCCCTTGTCGATAATTTCAATCGCGGTTTCTTCACCCTGCCGCATGATATTGATCGTCACCGGTTCGGACGGCGCGCTTGCGTCGATCGCATTTTGAAGCAGATGCGACAATGCGGCTTCGAGCCGCGCAGGATCGGCCAGCGCACACAGCGCCATATTGCCCGCCACGATCACGGGATGCTGATGCCGCTTGGCGGCGGCCAGCTGCATGACCATCGGTCCGACGATGATGCTGCGTGGTTCCTCGGCGCGCCCGCTGTTATGCTGTGACAGGCGTTCGAGCAGATCGTTCATCTTGCTGGTCGACGATTGCAGCGTTGCGATCATGTCCGCACGGAATTCGGGTTTGTCGGCATGGCGTTCGGCGTTTCGCGTCACCAGCGTCAACTGACTGACCAGATTCTTGATGTCGTGCATGATAAACGCAAAGCGGCGGTTGAATTCGTCGAACTGCTTGGCATCGGATAGCGCTTCCTGGCCGCGCGCTTCGGCCAGGTAGCTTGCCACCTGTCGTCCGGCCACGCGCAGCATGTCGAAATCTTCCCAGTCGAGTGTCCGCGCAATCGGCGGCCGTGCGACCAGGACCGCGCCCGCCAGCCGGTCGAAATGGATCAGCGGCACCAGCGCCCAGTGGCGGGCATCGGCCAGCATCCACGCCGGGATCGCGCGCGCTTCAGCCGAAAGATCACCGGATGCCGCGCGCAGCGGATCGAGCTCGAGGATCCGCCCTGTCACCAACAGCGCGACAAGCTCTTCGCCCGGCACGAACGCCGGAATATGCGCCATTTCGGTATTCCAGCCGGCGCGCGCGACGAGGCCTGCATCTTCGGGCACCAGCAACAGGCCGGCCGGCGATTCGGTAATATCGGCAATCGCCTTGACCACGCGCATGTCGAGTGGCGCAGGAACGTCGCCCGGACGCCCCAGCGTATCGGTAAAACGCAACCATTCGGCGCGGTAATCATAACGGTGCGCAAACAGATGCTTTGACAAAAGGACGCGGACGCGCGCACGCAACTGCGGGCTTGGCAGAATGACGACGGCTGCAATTGCCGCCAGCGTCAGCGATCCGACCTGAACGATCGCCGCGCCCGATGCACCGATCGCATCGAGCACGTTGGATACGATAATCGTCAGCAACAGATAAGCCGCAACGACGCCCAGCGACAGCGACCGGAACGCGACCGTGCGCGACAGCCGGATCGACAGCCCCGCGCCGCGCCGCATGGCCAGCATGAACACGCCCGCCAGCATCGCAGCAGAAGCCCCGCGAAAAGCACGCAGCCAGTCGATCGGCGCGTCGGCCAGATAGGAAAGCGTGTAAAGGTTAAGGTCATAGGCCCATAATGCCGCCAGCGCCGCCATGGGCAGCCCAATGCCGCGCCGCGTTCCCGCCGCTGCTGCGGTATAGATGTTGTGCACCAGCAGCAGCGCGCCAATCGCAAACATCATCCGCAAGATAAACGTCGCGCGCATCAGCCCCGCGGCAAAATCGGCATCGCCCGACAAATAGAGCGGCAACAGCGCAAGCCCGGTCTGCATCGTCGCGACAAGCAGCAGTGCTGCATAAACCGCGCGCAGCGACCACATGCGCCGCGTGCCCTCTCCCCGCCGCAACAACACATACATGAATGCCAGCCAGCCAAGATTGCGGAGCGTTTCGGCATGTCCGGCCAACATGTCGGTCGGGGCAAGCGCGGCACTGGCGATGGCCCACAGCACAGTCATTCCAGCCGCAAGCACCATTGCCCAGCGTTGCCGGTCGCGACCCGCGAGGCCGGCTTCGCGCACGGCCAGCACACCGAACAGCAGTGCGGCAAGCGCATGGCCCAGATAGGCAACAAGGCCGATCATCGCGCGCCTTCGGGAAACATAACGACACGGATTGTCTGCAACAGGATCACGAAATCGAGAAAGGGAGTGTAATTTTTGGCGTAATACAGATCATATTCGAGCTTGTGCCGCGCATCGTCCATGCTGGCGCCATAAGGATAATTAATCTGCGCCCAGCCGGTGATCCCGGGCTTTACCATGTGGCGTTCGGCGTAATAGGGCATTTGCTGTGCCAGCTCGGCAACGAAGCACGGCCGTTCGGGGCGCGGGCCGACAAAACTCATTTCGCCTTTCAACACAGTCCAGACCTGCGGCAGCTCGTCGATGCGCAACTTGCGGATCACGCGGCCGACGCGCGTTATCCGTGTGTCGTCCTTTTCCGCCCACACGGCATTGCCCGCAACTTCGGCATCGAGGCGCATTGATCTGAGCTTCAAAATATCGAATTCCTGTCCGAAAAGGCCGACGCGTGTCTGACGATAAAACGCAGGTCCTTTCGATTCCATTTTCACGAGCAGCGCCGTGATCATGACCAGCGGTATCGTCAGCACCAGCAAGATGCTGCTCGCGGCAATGTCGAAGATCCGTTTTGCCACCGACGACAATCGCCGTCCGCTCGAAAAGCCGTCCGAAAAAATCAGCCACGACGGGTTGGTCGACCGCAAATCAACACGGCCAGTCTCGCGTTCGAGGAATGTCGTGATTTCATTCACGTGAATTCCTTCGGTCCGCACCCGCAACAAGTCGTTGAGCGGTATGGCGTTGCGCCGTTCCTCGAGCGCGAGCACGACTTCGTTCGCGTTGAGCTTCGTCACATAAGCCGACAGATTGGCGATATATTCGCGCGAAACCGCGGTCGGGATCACGCTCGGCACATCGCCCATATCGACATGTCCGACCACCGTGAAGCCGGCGCCTTTGGTTTCGCCGAGCCGCCGCAACCGGTCCGCACGGTGCCCCGCGCCCAGCACAAGCACGCGACGCTTGAATGTTTCGCTCCCCAGCGTTTTGCCCAGAAGGATACGGACACCGACCAGCAGAACAAAAGCAATCACCATCGCGTAAAGCGAATTTGATCGCCAAAGCGTCACACCCGGGATCGCAAAATAGATGAGCGAAAGGAAAATCACGCCAAGGCAGATCGCGACAAGCAGCCGCGCCGAAGCAAAACGGAGCGATTGAAAGGAATCAGTTCCGTAAACGCCGACAGCAATCATCGCGCATTGCAGACAGAGCGCAAAGTTGAGCAGCGGCACGATTCGATTGAACGCGGGGTCGACGAACATATCGATCTGGCGTGCGCGGATTACCCAGGCAAATTCCGCCGCCGCAAGCAAAAGCACGAAGTCGAACAGCGCGAGCAGCAGGACGGCGTAAGGCACATAATGTTTGAACAGCCTGAACATGGCGAACGCGTCTGTGTCCCTTCCCCGGCATCCCGAAACTGCCGCCCCGGACCCTCATCGCGCAAAATGACAAAAAAATCCTGAAAATCCCGTTCACTATCGTTATTGACGGGTGCCATGGATCAGAAATCACGCATTATTCCGGTAATTTTATCAGGCGGTTCGGGCACGCGGCTTTGGCCGATGTCACGCGAGAACCGTCCGAAGCAGTTTCTCGCGCTGACGGCCGAACGCACGATGTTTCAACTGACGCTCGACCGCGTCGGCGATACGACCCGGTTTGCGGCACCGCTGGTGGTTGCAAACGCACGCCATGCCGATCTGATCGAAACGCAGCTTGGCGAGAGCACCGCGACACTCATTCTCGAGCCGCTTGCGCGCAACACCGCACCCGCGATTGCGCTTGCCGCACTTGCCGCCAATCCGGCCGATCCGCTGCTGATCATGCCAAGCGATCATGTCATTACCGATGAAGCTGCGTTCATGGCAGCAATTGACATTGCCTTGCCGCTTGTTGAACGCGGCTGGCTTGCGACATTCGGCATTACGCCCGACGCACCCGAAACGGGTTATGGTTATATCGCAACCGGCGACGCTGTTTCGCCCGGCGCGCACCGTGTCGACCGGTTCGTTGAAAAACCCGATGCCGCCACTGCCGTCGCGATGCTCGCGCAGGGTGGCTATGTCTGGAACGGCGGCGTGTTCATGTTCCGCGCCGATGCCTATCTGCGCGCGCTTGGCGAATTTGCGCCAGCCATGCTTGATGCCGCGCGTGCCGCGATGGCGGGTGCCGCCCGCACCGGTCGGCGCATCTTACCCGACGCCGATGCTTTTGCCGCAAGCCCTTCTGATTCAATCGATTATGCCGTGATGGAAAAGGCCGACCGGGTTGCCGTCGTGCCCGTCAGCATGGGCTGGTCTGACATCGGTTCATGGGACGCGCTGCACATGTTCAGCAAGGACGCGGACGGTCATGCGCAATCCGGCGACGTGATCGCGATCGATACGGCGGGCTGCCTTTTGCGCAGCGATGGCATCCGCATTGCCGCGGTCGGCGTGTCGAACCTGATTGTGGTCGCAAGCGGCGACAGCGTCCTGATCGTCCCGCGCGGGCAAAGCCAGGATGTGAAGCGTGTCGTGGCGGCGCTCAAGACGAAGGCGGATCAGGATACCGGAATTGGCGTCTTGAACCCGTCATGAACGCAGCTTAGCGTTAATGAAGGTTTAAGAGTCGAGTCGCTTGCGGCTCGGTTCATCCAACGAATCGGAAGAGGAGGGATTTATCATGAAAATCGCGCTTCGCTTGCTTGCGGCGACAACGCTGGCGGCTGTCACTGTGCCCGCCACTGCGGCGACTTTTTACACGACTCGGCTGTCTGGCGCGAATGAAACGACACCGAACACCAGCACGGCAACGGGCTTCGGCAACTTGCTGCTGTCGGACGATCAAAATTCGGTGACCTTGTTTTTGAGCTGGACCGGGCTGAACGGCGGACCTGCGACGGGTGCGCATATTCATTGCTGTGCATTGCCCGGCGCCAATGGCCCCGTCGCGATCGATTTCGGACCTCCGTCAGTCACGACAGGTTCGCTTTCGCGGACCTATGACCTGACATTGCTGTCGACTTATACGGGTGGTTTCCTGTCAGCGAACGGCAATACAGCGGCCAGCGCGCGGACGGCGTTGCTTGGTGGCCTTGCCGGCGGGCGGACATATTTCAACGTGCATAATGCACAATTTCCCGGTGGCGAAATTCGCGGGCAACTCGCACTGACGGTGCCCGAAAGCGCAACGTGGGGGATGATGATCATCGGCTTTGGCATGGTCGGCGGCACGATCCGCTTGCGTCGTCGCGAGCGCGTTGCGGCTTAATCGCCGGCAAACACAAACGGACTTACGCCACGTTCGCGTTCGTTGAACACCAGCGGCCGTGACGCCGGTGGTGCCGCGCGTTGCGGGCAATCGGGTCTTGTGCAGGTGCGGCAGCCCAGACCGACAAGCGTTGCGGCCCCGCGCGTCAGATCGAATCCGCGCGCCGCAGCGAGCGGCGCCGCAAGCGCTGCATCGATGCCGATCCCGACCGAAAACTGTGCACGAACCTGGCCGATCCGCCCGCCCTGTGGCGATACGGTGCGAGCCAGCGTGAACCAGCGCGTGCCGTTTTCGAGCTCGACAATCTGCCGTACAAGGCTGCCGGGCCGATCGAACGCACGGTGCACTTCCCATAGCGGACAGCGTCCATCGGCCTCGACCAGCGGCGACGCACTGGCACCGGCATATCGTTTCGACGATTGCCCGGCACGATCGATGCGGATCATGAAAAATGGCAGGCCTCGCGCGCCGACCCGTTGCAGCGTCGTGAGCCGGTGGGCGACTTGTTCGAAGCCTGCGCCAAAGCGCCGCTGCAACAGTTCGACGTCGTACCCGGTGGCCTCGCACGCCCGCACGAACCGCGCATAGGGCATCATCAGCGCGGCCGCGAAATAACTGGTCAGATGTCGGCGATAAAGCCGTTCGGACGCACGTTCGGAAAAGCTCGCGCCCTTGACCAGCGCGTCGATTTCGTCCTTCGCTTCGATCTGACCGAGCTGGAACGCAGCTGAAAATGTCCGGCTCGCGGTATCGAGCAATTCGGACAATTGCACTTGCCGCGCATGCAGGTCGAGCCGCCGCAGCGATCCAGGCATCACGTCAATCGGCAGGATGCGGATCGACAACTGGTGCGTTACGCGCAGCCGCTCGGCAATCGCTCCGTAAAGATCGCCCGAACCGATCCGCAATTCGTCGGCCAGCGATTCGGCCGCAGCATCGAGATCGGCAAAATGATTGCGCCACCGCTCGATTTCGCGGCGGACGGGGGCGATCGGGTCATTTGCTGTGGCGCGTCCCCCGCCGTTGGCATCAAACGCGCGCGCAAAAGCTTCGGCAGCGTCAGGTGCAAAGGCAATCCATTCCTCGATCGCTGCCTTGTCGAAATTAAGGTCGGCAAACATCGGATCGCTCAGCCGCTGCCGCAATGCCTCGACCCCACCGCCCGGAGTGGCCCCCGTCAGCGTGCGCGCATCGAAATCATAGCGCTCGGCAAGGCGCAGCATGATCGGCGCGGTCAACGGGCGCTGGTTGCGCTCGATCAGATTGAGGTAGGAGGGCGACACGTCGAGCGCTTCGGCCATTGCTGCCTGCGTCAGTCCCGAGGCGCGGCGGATACGCCGCACGGCATGTCCTGCAAATATCTTTTTTGTCATAATGTTTACAATATGACAAAAATTAACATGATTGCCTAGACGGTCTCACAACAAATATGACAAGTTATGGTCGCGTCACCCATGCTACCGACGTAATCGATTCTGTAGGTTTTGTCATATCGAAAGTCCGACCATGTCTTATGCCAACGAATGCGCTCACTTCGGCCAACTCATCCAGTCCAAAAGCGGCACATGGGATGGCATCAACGCCGAAGCCGTTGCGCGGATGCGGATGCAGAACCGCTTCCTCACCGGCCTCGACATTGCCCGGTACACCGCTGCGATCATGCGCGAAGACATGGCGGCCTATGATGCCGACTCGTCGCACTATACGCAGTCGCTGGGTTGCTGGCATGGGTTCATCGCACAGCAGAAAATGATTGCGATCAAAAAGCATTTCGGCACGACCAAGCGCAAATATCTCTATTTGTCAGGCTGGATGGTCGCGGCGCTGCGCTCCGAATTCGGCCCGCTGCCCGACCAGTCGATGCATGAAAAAACCAGCGTTCCCGCGCTGATCGAGGAGCTTTACACGTTCCTTCGCCAGGCTGATTCGCGCGAACT
>JANLWD010000005.1:0-18915 GCA_031364345.1 Sphingomonas sp. | reverse complement strand
AATGCGGGGTTGAGTTTTGTGGAGGAGGTTTAACTCTAACCCGTCACCCCGGCCTTGAGCCGGGGTCCCGCTACCTTCCTAAATTCCGATTAAACAAGCCGCCCAAACAAATCCTCCCAATCGGGGTTCCCACGCTCAATCAACTCGAACTTCCACTCCCGACGCCATCGCTTTAGCCGTTTCTCATGCGCGATGCACTCTGTGATCACGTCCCCATACTCAGCCCAGACGAGACGCGTCAGGCCATAGCGCACGCAAAATTCGGACCCTTCGCCACTCCGGTGCTGACTGATCCGCGCGGCAAGGTTCGACGTCACCCCGACATATATCGCGCCACGATAGCGATCCGCCATGATGTAAACCCAGCCGCCATTTCGTTCACGATCCATCCGTGAAATTGAAAAGAAGCGGGACCCCGGGTCAAGCCCGGGGTGACGAAATTAAAATACTACTCACGCCCAGTCAGCGTCGCTCCCGAGTGACAACGAGAGCGTCCGCGATCTCCCAGCCGTCGCTCCGCAGCACCATTCTTGCAATGTGGTAGTCATCTTGGCTCCAATACCGCACGGTGAACTTACAATTGATCACAGGCGGATCGCCCGCCAGATCACTGGGCAACTTTCCTCCGCAGAGCGCATCGGCAATCCGCTTGATGCGCTCAGAATGGATCATGACAATGCTTGTGGGGTAATCTTGTGCTGCTTGATTCGACGCAGATTGAACGAATGCTTCATCGCGAGCGCGGATTGCGGCGATCAATTGCTCATCAGTAGGGCAAAGCCCCGCCGAGACGCAGCGGCTCATGCTCGCCAAAACCAATAAAGCAATCATCCGCGTTCCTCCGCAAAATGGCTTAAGGGGATAGTGAGATTCCCTTGTCTACCCAATCCCCTCAATCATCCTCATCCTCATATCCGACCAGATCGAGCGCGCGCGCCTTGATCTGGCGGGTCATGCACCAGTGCATCAGCGCTTCCTCGCGGCCGTGCGTGACCCACACTTCCTTCGGCGCAATCTCCGTCAGCGTTGCGGTCAGTTCGTCCCAGTCGGCGTGGTCGGACAGGATCAGGGGGAGTTCGACCCCGCGCTGCACCGCGCGCTGACGGATGCGCATCCACCCCGAAGCCATTGCCGTGATCGGATCGGGCAGGCGGCGGGACCAGCGGTCGTTGAGCGCCGACGGCGGTGCGATGACGATACTTCCGCGCATGTCCTCCTTGCTCGCGACCAGCGCAGGCCGCAGCTCGCCCAGATCGACGCCCCACTCGCGATACAGATCGCACAGCCGCTGCATCGCGCCGTGAATATAAATCGGCGCATCATGCCCCAGCGCGCGCAACTCGGCGATCACCCGCTGCGCCTTGCCCAGCGCATAAGCCCCCACAAGCACGCAGCGCTCAGGCTCCGCCGCCAGCGCCGCAAGCAATTTCGCCATTTCGTCGCGCGTCTCCGGATGGCGGAAGACCGGCAGCCCGAACGTCGCTTCGGTGATGAAAATATCGCACGGCACGGGCTCGAACAGCGCACACGTCGGGTCCGCGCGGCGTTTATAATCACCCGACACCACCACCCGCTCGCCCGCATACTCAAGCAAAATCTGCGCTGACCCCAGCACATGCCCCGCGGGCACAAAGGTCGCTTTCACATCGCCGACCGTCACGCTCTCACCATAGCCAACAGGGTGCCCCGCCTGCTCACCATAGCGCACGCCCATGATCGCCAGCGTTTCGGGAGTCGCCCATACTGCGCCATGCCCGCCGCGCGCATGATCGGCATGGCCATGCGTGACGAGCGCCCGCGGCACCGCTCGCGACGGGTCCACCCATGCATCCGCGGGCGGAACATAAATGCCGTGCGGATGCGGTTCGATCCATGCGCCTAATCGTGTCATGACCCCTATATGCGCATAGTGCCGACTGATTCCCACCTCCCGAAAGTCCTGACCGATTGGTTTGCGACCAAAGGCTGGGCGGCGCGGCGGCATCAGCTTGAGATGCTGGCGGCGGCAAGGGCAGGGCAACATGCGCTGCTGGTCGCGCCAACGGGATCGGGAAAGACGCTGGCGGGGTTTTTGCCGACGCTTGCGGATCTCATCGACACCCCGATCGACGGTCTCCACACGCTCTACATCTCCCCGCTCAAAGCGCTCGCAGTTGATGTCCGCCGCAATCTGCTCACCCCGATTGACGAAATGGCGCTGTCCATCCGCGTCGAAGCGCGGACGGGGGACACGCCATCGGATCGAAAGAAACGCCAGCGAGAGCGGCCGCCGCACATCCTTTTGACCACGCCCGAATCGCTCAGCTTGCTGCTGAGTTATCCTGATAGCCTGACGCTATTTGCCGGTCTGAAAACTGTCGTCATCGACGAAGTTCACGCTTTTGCGACCGGCAAACGCGGCGATCTGCTCAGCCTTTGTCTCGCCCGGCTGCAAAGCATCGCGCCCGATTTCCGCCGCGTCGCGTTGTCGGCGACCGTGGCCGACCCCGATGCGTACCGCGCCTGGCTTGCGCCTTATGGCGACATCGACGCGGTGACCGTGGTTCAGGGTGATCCCGGCGCCGACCCGTCGATCGAAATCCTGCTGCCCGAAGGACGCGTGCCATGGGCCGGGCATTCGGGCCGCTATGCAGCGCCACAAGTCATGGCACAGATCGAAGCGCACAACACGACGCTGATTTTCTGCAACACCCGCGCGCTCGCCGAGCTGATTTTTCAGGACTTGTGGAAGGTCAACGAGGGGCAGCTGCCCATCGGCATCCATCACGGCAGCCTCGACATCGAAGCGCGGCGCAAGGTGGAAGCCGCAATGTCCGACAACAAGCTGCGCGGCCTGGTCGCGACGGCCAGCCTCGATCTCGGTGTCGACTGGGGCAATGTCGATTGCGTCGTTCAGATGGGCGCACCGAAGGGATCGTCGCGACTCCTCCAGCGCATCGGCCGCGCCAACCACCGGCTTGACGAGCCGTCCGAAGCCGTGCTCGTGCCGGGCAATCGCTTCGAATATCTGGAAGCGCGCGCAGCACTCGATGCCGTCGAAGCCGGCGAACTCGACCCGGACGTGTTCATCGCGGGCAGCCTCGATGTGCTTGCTCAGCATCTGATGGCTTGCGCCTGTGCCGCGCCGTTCGACCAAGCGCGAATGCTGAGCGAAGTACAATCGGCGCTCGCTTATAGTGCGCTTAACGCGACAACTTTTGCCGCTGTGCTCGATTTCATTGCGACCGGCGGCTATTCACTGCGCGCTTATGACAAATTCAAACGGCTGACGAAAAGCGGCGAGACGTGGCGCGTGTCACATCCGAAATTCATAACGCAGCACCGCATGAATGCCGGGATCATCGTCGAAGCCGCCATGCTGACCGTGCGCTTCAAAAACGGCCGCAAGATGGGCCGCGTCGAGGAAGGCTTTGCCGCCACATTATCCCCCGGCGATACGTTTTTCTTTTCAGGGATCAGCCTCGAAGTCGAGCGGATCGACACCGAAGACGTCATTGTCCGCGCGACCAGCCGTCCGGCGCGCATCCCGAGCTATGGTGGCGCGCGCATGCCGCTATCGACCAATCTCGCCGACCGGGTGCGCAATTTTCTTCATCACGACGGCGAATGGCCCCGCTTTCCGCCCGATGTCCGCGAATGGCTCGAAGCGCAGCAGCGTCGATCCAAAATGCCCGCGCCCGGCGAACTGCTGGTCGAAACATTTCCGCATCACGGGCGGAATTACATGGTCGCATATCCATTCGAAGGGTGGAATGCGCATCAGTCGCTTGGCATGTTGCTGACCAAACGTATGGAGCGGCGCGGGCTCAAACCCATCGGTTTTGTTGCCAATGATTATGCGCTGGCAACCTACAGCCTCGATCCCGTTACCGATCCGCGCGCGCTGTTTTCAGCCGACATATTGGAAGGCGAATTTGTCGACTGGATCGAAGGATCGCACATGCTCAAGCGCGCTTTCCGCGAAGTTGCGGTCATTGGCGGCCTTGTCGAGCGCCAGCATCCGGGCACCCGCAAATCGGGCAAGCAAGTGACCTTTTCAACCGACCTGATCTACGACGTCCTGCGCCGCTACGAGCCGGGACATTTGCTGCTCAAAGCCGCATGGGCCGATGCGCGCGCCAAGATGACTGATGTCGGGCGGCTGGCAAATCTGCTCGACCGTGCAGCCGACACCATCCTTCACATTGACGTCCCGCGCGTCACGCCACTTGCAGTGCCGGTCCTCGTCATGGTCGGGCGTGAACATGTGGCTCAAGGGAGCGTCGACGATGCGCTGCTGATCGAAGCTGAAACGCTTGCCGTCGAAGCGATGCGCCTTGATTAGCGCCCCCTTCTTTCACAGCGTCAAACCGGCTAGCACGCGTCGATGAACGCTTCCGTACCGGCTGATGCCACGCCCCGCTCGCTTTTTGCGCTTTCGGTTTTTTACGGTGGCATGGTGCCGCTCGGCGGATTTCTGGGCGCAAAGCAGGTCGCGATGGGCCCGCTTGCAGTCGAAGCAGGGATTTTCCCGTTTCTGACACTCATTGCCGTTTCTAGCGCGATTGCCGAACTGCACGGGCGCGCGGTCGCCGACCGGCTGGTTCGTTACGGTTTCATCCCGCTGTTCATTGCGATCATTCTTTCCTTTTTCGTGCTGCAACTGCCGACCGATCCGGGCATGTACGAACCCGCCAAGGAAGCATTTCCGATCATCGTCGGACAAAGTTACCGAATGATGGCCGCGGGCATTCTTGCTTATGGCACATCGGTCACGCTCAACGTCTGGCTGTTCGATCGGCTGAAATCGGCGACGGGAAAATTCGCAAGCATCCGCGGTATCATCGCGGCCGCGCTGTCGCAGATTGTCGACACCCTGATTTTCATCAGCGTTTCCTTTTACGGCGTGCGGCCGATCATGGACCTGATGCTGGGGCAGATGCTTGCAAAAGTCGTGCTGTCGGTCGTCATGGTGCCGCTCGTCATTGCGCTGGTTGTCTGGATCGGAAAAAGGCTCGACGCGGGGAACAGCCAGAAATGAGCCGCCACGATCCCGACGAGAGCCTTCTCGCCAAGGCCGAAGTTCTTGTCGAAGCGCTGCCTTACATGCAGCGTTATGCCGGTCGCACGTTCGTCGTGAAATATGGCGGCCACGCGATGGGCGACCCCGAGGCCGCGCAGGATTTTGCTGAAGACATCGTCCTGTTGAAAGCAGTCGGCATCAATCCGGTTGTCGTTCACGGTGGCGGGCCGCAAATCGGTGCCATGCTTAAAAAACTCGGCGTCGAATCCGAATTCGTCGGCGGCCTGCGCGTGACGGACAAGGAAACCGCCGACGTTGCCGAAATGGTGCTCGGCGCGATCAACAAGCAAATCGTCGGCTGGATCGCTGCTGAAGATGGTCGCGCAGTCGGGCTGTCGGGCAAGGATGCGGGCCTCGTGCTCGCCGAAAAAATCTCGCGGCCCGCCGATCCCAATCGTGGCATCGAACGCAATGTCGATCTGGGCTTTGTCGGCGAACCGGTAAAGGTCGACCGGACGATCATCGACACGCTGTCGGCGTCGGGCGTGATTCCGGTGATCGCGCCGATCGCGTTCGACACGCACGGCCACACCTATAATATCAACGCCGACACGATGGCAGGCGCGATTGCCGCTGCGCTCGGCGCGTCGCGATTGTTCCTGCTGACTGACGTGGCGGGCGTTCTCGACAAGTCCGGGGAATTGTTGACCGATCTTTGCCCCGCACAGATCGACGCCCTGCGCGCCGACGGCACGGTGACAGGCGGCATGATTCCAAAGCTCGAGACATGCGTGAATGCAGTCGAAGGCGGAGTCGATGCCGCCGTGATCCTCGACGGACGTGTGCCGCATGCGATGCTCGTCGAAATCTTCACGGCGAAAGGCGCGGGGACGCTGGTGCGCGCCTGACGCTTTCGCTATTGCTCCCGCCCAATGTCGCACCGGAACCCGCATCAATGGTCATGATCGTTCAAATTCTCTACATTCTGCTGACCGTCATTTGGTGGATCATCGTTGTTCAGGCGATCATGTCGTGGCTGATCGCGTTCAATGTCATCAATACGCAAAACGATGCCGTCCGATCGATATGGCAGGCACTCGATAAGATGACCGAGCCGCTTTATCGGCCGATCCGCAAAGTCATGCCCGATTTCGGTGCGCTCGATTTGTCGCCGATGGTGGTCCTGCTCATCCTCTACATCCTGATGAACGTCATCCTGCCCAACATGATGTCGTCGATTTAACGGCGTGACGGCGGCAATCATCGACGGCAAAGCGTTCGCAGCGCGGCTTCGGGCGGACATTGCAACTGCCGTGGCCAGATTGCCCCGGCAACCGGGACTCGCGGTCGTCCTTGTCGGTGACGATCCCGCAAGCGCAGTTTATGTCCGGGCCAAGGATCGCGCCTGTCGCGAGGCGGGCATGGCCAGCTTCGAACACCGCCTTCCGGCGCATGTCTCGCAAGACCTGCTTCTGGCACTTGTCCGTCGGCTTAACGACGAAGCCAGCGTCGACGGAATCCTCGTCCAGCTGCCATTGCCCGCACATATCGATACCAATGCAGTCATCGGCATGATTGACCCCAACAAGGATGTCGATGGCTTTCACCCGGTCAATGCGGGACGGCTGGCAACGGGCATGCACGGTTTTGTGCCCTGTACGCCACTGGGCTGCCTGCTGCTGCTCAGGGACACGCTGGGCGATCTGACAGGCATGAACGCCGTGGTCATCGGTCGTTCCAATATCGTCGGCAAGCCGATGGCACAGTTGCTGATCAGCGAAAGCTGCACAGTCACCGTTGCCCATTCCAAAACGCGCGATCTCGGCGATATCGTCCGCCGCGCCGACATTGTCGTTGCCGCAGTCGGGCGCCCCGAGATGGTCAAAGCCGACTGGATCAAATCCGGCGCATGCGTGATCGATGTCGGCATCAACCGGGTCGCGGGCAAACTTGTCGGTGATGTCGCGTTTGACGCGGTTCGCGCCGTTGCCGGGTCGATCACACCGGTTCCCGGCGGTGTCGGGCCAATGACCATTGCTTGCTTGCTGCAAAACACGCTCGCGGCGGCACAACGGCGGCAACCAGCATGATCGAGCTTTTCATTTCGGCGTTCGTCACATTTTTCGTGGTCATCGATCCGCCCGGCTGTGCCCCGATTTTTGCCAGCCTGACCAGTGGTGCACCGGCCACGCACCGGCGCGCCATGGCAATCCGCTCGGTCGTCGTTGCATCATCGATCCTGTATGTCTTTGCAATTTTCGGCGAAGTGTTTCTTGGCGCGCTTGGCGTCAGCCTCGACGCATTCCGGGTGGCGGGCGGGATCATGCTGTTCCTCATCGCTCTCGACATGGTGTTCGAAAAGCGGACCGAGCGTCGCGAAAGCCGTGCACAGGACGTGATGGCGCAGGAACCCGACGATATCTCGATTTTTCCGATGGGCATTCCGATGATTGCCGGACCGGGATCGATCGCGAGCGCCATGCTGCTCACGTCGCGCGCGAAAGGCCTGCCCGAAAGCCTGACCGTACTCGGCGCGCTTGCCGCAGTCCTTCTACTCACGATGCTGTGCCTGCTGATCGCGGGGCCGCTGATGAAGCTGCTCGGCTACCGGCTCGAAGCGATGATCACGCGCGTGCTTGGCGTGATTCTGGCGGCGCTCGCTGCGCAATTCGTGATCGACGGGATCAAAGCGAGCTTTTCGGTCTAACGGATCGCCCAGACCAGCAGCGGTGATCCTTTTGGCATCGGCACCGGGACCAGCCAGCTGAATCGCTCGCCGCTCGCCAGCCGCGAATAAAATCCGTTCTTGTGCCGCGCGCGGTGAACTGTCGCCTCGCTCATGTTCGGGCAGGTCATCAACAGCGTCGCGCCGTGGCGCAGCATGATCGCGCGCGCGTCCTCGGGCGATCCGCCAAAGGCGTGATGCACATCGAGGATCGCATCGCCGTTGCGGTGGTACGGCCCTGCCACCGCTTTGTGATGTGTGACCGTGATGAGGCGCGGCCCAAGATCGACAAACGTGAAGATCGTTGCCGCCGGAAGCTTTGCGACCGGTTTCATCGCGCTAAGCGAAGGACAGCGCGCGTTGGCGATGTTGATCGCATTGTCAGCCTTGCCACCTCTCGGCTTGGTCGCGGCGCTTCCGGTCGGAATGTTCATGACGACCATACCGGTTGCGATACCCGACAAGACGAGAAACGCGCCAACGACGCCGAATGTGCGCACGAGGATCAGCCGGTGGTTCGCCAGTCGCGGCAGGACGGCCCAGCACAGCGCGGTTGCGCCTGGAACACCCATCAACTGTGCCGCTGTGCCCTGCCGTGTCTGCCACATCACCAGCAACAGCGACACAACCGAAACCAGCGCGACCGGTGCCCATGCGCCGAATGCGCGCGTGCCCCACGCCCGCGATGCCGCCCATAAACTGCCGATGACGCCGACGACCGGCAGCGAAATGACGGTTGCGATTGTCGTCCATGGTTGCGTGTAAAGCGGTTTTGCCTCGCGCACGTTGCTGAACCAGATGCGGACCAATTCGTCGCTGATCTGTTCGGGACGATCGATGCATTGCGGCCAGGCATAGGCGAACCCACCGGCCAGAATAGCGCCGCTAACCGCCGCTGCCGCAAGCCGGACAGCAGGTTTCTGCTCCGACAGAAATGACAGCGCAACGGCCATTGCGCCCGCACCCATCATGGTCGTCAGCCATATCGGCGACAACACATCGCAGCGCGGCACGGCATTGTCGTAGGATGCAAATCCGAGATAGCCGACAACACAGCCAAGCCCGAGCGCGGCCCCGTAACTGCGCACGCGCAACGCTTCGTCGCGTTCCCATATCCAATGCAGGACGACCGCGGCACCGCTGATCGCCAGAAACGGCATCAGTTCAAGGCCAATGGTCAGCGACGCCGCGCTCGACAGTCCCATCGTCAGCCCGCCACGTCGCACGTCAGGGTCGGCAAGCCCGGCAATCGTGATGACCAGCAACGCAAGTTGCCAGCCGTGGTGATCGACACGCAGCGGCATGAACATCAGCATCGCGGCCTGGCACGACAGCATCAGACCCGCCGCAAAAGCAAAGGCACCCGGCGCCACCAGTCGCCGCACGGTGATCGCCATGGCAGACAGCGCCACGAGAAGCGGGATCAGCGGAGCGATCGCTGCCGATGCTTTTTCAGCGATGACGATGCCGAAAAACGGCCTGATGATCAGCTGAAGACCCGCAATCGGCAGGTCGACAAGCCGCGTCCAGTGGATGTTGAAACCATCGGGCGGGTTCAGCTTATATTGCCGCAAGTCGTACCAGTGTTGCCCGTTCAGCAGCGCGCGGACCTGCGCCATTCGCATGTTGTCGTCAGTATCGCCAAGGCCAAAGGCAAGAATCGGTTGCCAGCGCATCACGACGAACGCAACGCACGCCAAAAGCCAGATGACGACGATCCAGCGCCGCCAATGCTTGACCGCGGCTTTCTGGACATCGCTCATCAATGCTTCCCCTGAACCCGGCGCGTGCTTAAAGGGCGGTGTCCCTTGTCGTTCGGATGCCTATGCTAGACCGCCTTCCCCTAAGCAATGACCAACGTGTGCTGCTGCTGCAACTGTTGCGCTATGGCATTACTGGCGGAATTGTGACGATTTTCGGCGTTGCGGCCTATCTTGGTGCCGTCGGTTGGGGACAATTTCCACCGCTCGTATCGAACGTGATTGCTTATCTTGTGTCGATGGCACTCGGCTATTTCATGCATGCACGTTTCAGTTTTCGCGAAACGAGCGGCGATGCGTCTGCCCGGCAAGGCGGCAAATTCTTCGTAACATCCGGGATCAGCTTTGCCCTGAACAGCCTCTTCGTCTGGCTGTTTACCAGCGTGATGGGCTGGGACGACCGGTCTCCGGTGATAGCAATGATTTTCATCACGCCCGCGATCTGCTTCGTCATTTATCGCAAATGGGTTTTCGCCTGAATGGCCGGCAACCATGGATAGAGTCATTTACGACCGCATGGCCGAGCACGACACGACGCATTGGTGGTACCGCGCGCGGCGGGATGTGCTGGCCAGTGTCATTCGCCGCAAGATCGCATTGCCGCCCGCGGCACGCATTCTTGAAATCGGGTGCGGCACGGGCCATAATCTGCCGATGCTGGCGGGGTTCGGCGAGGTGGATGCAATCGAAATCGACGATCATTCGCGCGGTATCGCGGCGGCGCGTCTCGGCCGCGATGTCGGGGCGTCACCGCTGCCCGCGCTCGATGGTGTTGCCGATCACCGCTATGACATGGTCGCGATCCTCGATGTGCTCGAACATGTCGAGGACGATCGTGCGGCATTGCGGGCAATTGCGCAGCGGCTGCGTCCCGGCGGCACTATCCTGATCACGGTTCCGCAATATATGTGGATGTGGAGTGGCCACGACGTCGCGAACCATCATTTCCGACGTTACAGCAAAGCCACGTTACGCGCCGCAATTGCCGACGCCGGCCTGACGCTGACCATGCTTCAAAGCTTTAACAGCCTGTTGTTTCCGCTTGCCGCCGCCGACCGTGTGGTCGCGCGTTTCACCGGTCGCAGCGGAAGCGACGATGCCCCGCCACCGGGACCGGTCAACGCGCTGTTCGAAAAGATTTTCGGACTCGAGCGCTATCTTGTCGGACGTGTGCCGATGCCACCCGGAGTCTCGCTGATCGCGCTGGTATCGGCGCCCGGCTGATCCGACCTGTGGCCCAGCCGCGCACCGTCGCGTGACGGGCCGATAATGTCGGCGACGATGTAGAGCGGACGCTTCTTGGCTTCGATATACAGCCGCCCGAGATATTCGCCGATAAGGCCAAGGACGAACATCTGCACCGCACCAAGCCCGACGACGACAAGCATGAGCGACGTCCAGCCCGCAACGGTATTGCCGCGCAACCAGCCAATGCCGATATACGCCATCAGCAGGAACGACGCCCCCGTCAGTGCGAGCCCGGCATGGCTGGCAAAGCGCAGCGGCGCGGTCGAGAAACCCGTGATCGCATCGAGCGCCAGCCGCAGCATTTTGGTAAAGGGGTAATGCGTTTCGCCGGCATGTCGTTCGGCGCGGTCGTAAGCGAACGGCACTTGCCGGAACCCGATCCACGCCACCATCCCGCGAATGAAACGCGCCTGTTCGGGCAAGCTCAAAAAAGCATCGAGCGCACGCCGGGTCATCAAACGGAAATCACCCGTATCGAGCGGGATATTGGTATCGGTCAGCCGCGCCAGTAGCCGGTAAAATAGTGCTGCCGACGCTTTTTTCGCAAACCCCTCCCCTGCGCGTGCACGCCGCACTGCATAAACGACATCCGCACGCTCGGCAGTCATGACCGCGAGCATGTCGGGCAGGAGTTCGGGCGGGTCCTGCAAATCGGCATCGAGAATCAGGATGTAGTCACCGCGCGCCAGATCGAGCCCCGCAGTCAGCGCCAGTTGGTGTCCGTGATTGCGTGACAAATTGATTGCAACGAGCCGCGCATTGTCGGCTGCCAGCCGCTGCATCGCAGGCCAAGTGCCATCGGTCGACCCGTCGTTGACGAGGACGATTTCATAATCGTCGGCGGCAACGCTCGCTGCGACGCCAACAACGCGCGCGTATAACATGTCGAGGCACGCGTCCTCGTTGTAACAGGGGATGACGATCGACAGCATTGTCATGGCGCGCGCGACATAGCGCGATCGTCGATCCGATACAGCGCATTTTTGCCGTCGCTCCAGATGCGCGTCGTGCCGCGCAGCCCCGCCGGGTCATACGCCGGCGGTTCAATGAGCCAGATAAAATCAAAAGCGTTGCGCGGCAGATTGGCCAGCGACCAGTCGAGCGTGCGCCATTTGTTGCGGCACCGGCCGGCAATCACGACTTGGGAGGGGTCATGACGGAAATATCCGGCATCGCGCAGTATGGGCCGCATCAATTGCGCACCCGCCATTGCCCACTGATCGTTCGAATAAGCCGATTTGCGCACTGTTGCGATTGCGGGCAAATGCCAATTGCGATTGAGCTGCCACGGCATGGCGCACGTATGTCCGACGAATGTGACCAGCCGCGCACCTTCGGGCACGTGATCGAGAGCAACCAGCGCGCGGTTTTGCTCCTTGGCGAATTGATACAGGCTCAGCGTGTTGCCCCCGATCCGCCCGGCGAAAAATACTACTGCCGCAAGGGCAAGCACGTGCATGACACGCGGGCTCGCACTTGGCCGGGGGCGAACCGCAATCACCGCAATGGCAATCATATAAGGGGTCAGGCGCATATCGGCATAGGCCGAGCCGAACACGATGCGCGGAAGAAAGACGAATACCGCAAACAAGAACAGCGCACTTGCCCGCAGATTTCGCGATGTTTCCGCGTAACGCCCGAGCAAGCCGTACAAGATCACAAAAGCAAAAACGACAAGGCTGAGCTGGTCATAGAGCTTGTAGCGATCGCGAAGCGTTTCCGTCAGATATTCGGCCTTGCGCGACCAGTTGAACCAATCGGTGGTCTGTCCGGCAACATGGCCGCCGCTGCGCCACAGGATCATCAACAGGATCGGCGGCGCCAGCGAGAGACAGTGAATCCCGGACCAGAATATCGCACGGACCCACGATTGCCCACGGTCATGCTGACGGATCAGTTCCGCCGAAAAGCACAGGACGCCGAGTGTTCCCCAGCCAAAAGTGTGGGTAATCCATAACAGCGGTCCGATGCCCACAAAAATTGCCGCACGAAGCCGCAACCGTCCTTGTCGCGCGAGCCGCAGCCACAAGGCGAAAGCAAGCAGCGCAAGCGCCATCGCCAGCGCAAAATTGACAAAGCCGAACATGACCGGATGTCCGTATGCGAGCGGCAACGCAAACATTGCCGTCGGCGGCACTTCGCCGTGCACTTCGCGTGCAATCCACAACAATCCGGCAACCGTCATCGCCGGGATGGTCATCACGATCAGCTTGACGCCCAGTTCGAGCCCGAAAATCTTCGCGACGGGAATGATGAGCAGATCGACGCCGAGATTGCCGATCAGGCTCCATTTGAATTGATAGAAATCGCGCAAGACCGCGCTGTGATCATAGTCGAGCTGGACGCGGTAACGCCCCATATGCCCCGGCAGATCGACAAGCGGTGGAATCGTGGGCCACAAAAGCGGCAGCATCGCCGCAAGCGTGAGCAGCAAAACCGTCGTTCGTTTTTGCCACCAAAATCCATGCTGCGCTGCCACGCCCATGCCTTAGCGGGGCGTGCGACGATGTGGCAATGCTATCGCACGCGGTAGATGCGCAGTGCAGGCGATCCCGCTGGATCCTCGATCAGCCAGTCTGGCAGCGGACCCTTCGCAAGCCGCGCCGCAAGACCGTTCGGCGCATCACGGATGAACAACGCGATTTCATCGGAATCGGGATCGATGATGATTGTGCGGATGTTCTTTGCTTTGACAAACGCTCGTCCCCAGTCGGGCGATGCCGCGAAGAAAATTATCGAATCGCGCAATGGCCCGGTGATGCGGTGATAGCCCCCACTGAAGACACGGTGCGGCGTATGAAAGACGACGATCGGGCCGATGTCCTTGCTGGTGATAAGTGTTTCGGGCGGGCGGATGGCCAATCGCCGGAGCACGCACAGGCGGTCACAGGCATTTGGCGCGGCCTGACGGTCGCGCGGCCCCGCGCGATCGGGGACCATCGCTGCGACCACGAAAATGGGCATGATCGGCGTCATGGCCAGTATCGCGGTGGCAGTGGCGAAAACGCGGGCGATCGAAGGCAATCGTGCTTCGGCCGCACGGATCGCAATGCCGATGAGGACAAGCGCGCCCGGCACGGCAACGACATGCGCAACGCCGGCCGCGCGTCGGACCATCGCGCCTGTCAAAAGCGTGCCGATGCCAAGTGCCAGCATGATCATCCAGCGCCGCCTGATCTCGGGCGTCTTGGCGCGCATCAGCGCGATCAGAGTCCCGGGCAGCGCCATCAACGGAAATGCGATTGTCCAGGCGGCCTCGATCGGCCCCTGCCGCCAAAACGGCATGCCTTCGGATACATATTGATACCAGTAACGATCGATCACGGGATCAAGCTTGCCGAACGGGCTGCCCAGACAATTCGGCGCCATCGCGCCAAATATGGCAATGGTCGCAGCGGCGACACCCGCGAGCATGGCCAGCCGGGTCGCGGGGCCACCGCGCGTTCCGAAGCGCACGGTCACCGCGGTCCCAATGGCGGCAACGGCGAGAGCCGCGAGATGCGAAGGCATCAACGCATCGCACAATCCCTCGGTCCAGCGATAATAGGGCGCCGTGAGCAGGTTCGACACTAATCCGCCCAGCGCGAGTGCCCATAGCATCGCTGTGAGCCGGATACCGTTTTCGCGGTTGAAAACCCACATCAGGCCGAGCGCACCGATCGCAACCGCGACCAATGGCATCCCTTCGACCGAAATGTTGAGATAAAGCGCCAGCGCAAGCCCGGCGATCAGTCCCGATCGACGCGCATTCCGATCGACCAGTGCCGCGACGACAATGGCGGCAAGCGCGATCTGCCAGCCATGATGGTCAATGCGTGCGGGATGAACCTGAAGGAAAATCGAAGGTGCCGACATCATCGTCAGGCACGCGAGCACCGATGTCGCGATGTCGGTGCCGACCAGCCGCCGCGTCGTTGCCACTATGGCAACCATCAGAACAAACAGATTGAGCAGCGGCGCCGCGATCGTCGCCACGGCTTCGGCCATCGGCGCGCCGATCATCGGCGTCAGCGGGATGATGAACATCAGCACCGGAACGTCGACCAGGCGTGACCAGTGCATCGCAACACCACCGGGAGCAGCCATCCGCCATTGCGTCAGATCGAACCAGCTTTGCCCCGCGACAAAATCCCGGATCTGTTGCAGCCGCATGAAATCGTCGGGGTCGACGAAATCCTGGTTCAGCGCGGCCTTCCAGAAAACAACAACCAGCAGCGATGACATCAGCGCCCACAGCAGCAGGAGCATTTTCCACGGAAAACGCCGGGCGGTCAGCATGCAAAAACGATTTTGCGCCGGATCAGATATGTCGCATTAAAACTGATCGCGACCGCAACGATCTTTGCAATCCGCGGATCGATCCCGATCCAGTCACCGGTTCCGACAATGGCCATCGTAATCGACAATCCGGCCAGCGCGGACGCAAAGAACAGACCCTGCTGCCGGCCGCGCGGCGCGCCCGATTGAGCGAGGAACGATCCGAAAACCAGTCGGCTCGACAAAAACCAGTGTGCGACCATGCCAATCAAATAGCTCAGTCCCGATGCCAGTGCCGGCAAGGCATCGACCCCGATCAGCAACAGGAACGCGGCCATATCGACTGCCAATGCCGCTGCACTCACCGCAATATAGCGCAGATAGGGCGGCACACGGCCGACCAGCATGCCGAAGCCAGCGATCATGTTACGCCGCCTTGAGGCGCGCAGGAACCTGTCGCACACTCGCCAGCGCGGCCTTTTCACCTTCATCGCCAGTTTCGTGATATTCGGCGTCTTCGTTGACATTCCAGATATCGTAAACGCGTGTGCCTGCGACGATGTTTTTCACCGTCAGCATCGCGGTCATCATCGCATGATCCTGATTATTATAGCGGTGCATCCCGTTGCGCCCGACCAGGTGCAGTGTCGGATATGCGGCCTCGAGTTCCGCACGCATTGCCTCGACATTATCGCGGTAGCTTTCGTCATAAACCGGATAGGCTTTTTCCTGCCGCACAACGGCGCCACCGACCACGGTTTCGGGATCACAGAGCCCCAAGATTGCCATTTCCTTCGTTGCCAGCGCAACCAGTTCTTCATCGCTCATCGACCAGAGACCGTCGCCTTCGAAACAGAAATATTCGAGACCGACGCACGCAAGTTCGGGATCGGGCACCATTTCGGGTGACCAGCTGCGGAAATTCTGGACGCGCCCCACTTTCACTTTGTCGTCGTGGATATAAATCCAGTTGTCGGGGAACAAATCATCCGATTTGATCATCAGCGCGACAGTCAGAAAATCGCGGTAATTGAGATTGAGTGCGCTGGGCAGCGTTGCGGGCAGCGGATAGATGCGTCCGGCAAGTTCGCGCATCGGCGCTGATGAAATGACATGCGCGGCGTTGATCGTCGTGACCGCACCATTGCCGCTTGTTGTCTGCATAACCCAGCGCTTCGTTACATCGTCGAACCGCAATTGCTTGAGCGCAGTGCCCATCACGACGTGATTGCCCATCGCCACGATTTTGTCTCGCGCGGCATTCCACATCATGCCCGGCCCCTGGCGCGGATAGCGAAAGGTCTCGAGCAGCGTCTTTGTTTCCATGCCGTCATTGGGCTTCTTATTGAGTCCGAGCGAGCGCTTCAGCCCGTCAAGAACGGCCGCGCCGAGGCTTAATCCCTTGATGCGCTGCGCAGCCCAGTCCGCCGACATCTCGTCGCACGGCATGCCCCAGACTTTCTCGGTGTAGGTTTTGAAGAATATCGAATAAAGTTTCTGACCGAACTGGTTGATCGTCCAGTCTTCGAAGCTCTTTACCTGCTTTTTGGGGAACGCTTTGGCCTTGGCAAAGCTCAGCATGCATAACGATGATCGGATGATGCCCAGATTGCCGAGTGCTTCAAACGCGCGCAGCGGATAGCTGTAGAATTTGCCTTCATAATAAATGCGGCTCATCCGCGGCCGCTGAATAAAGTCATCGGGCAGGATTTCATTCCACAGCGCGACGACTTCCTGTGATTTCGAAAAGAACCGGTGCCCGCCGATGTCAAAACGAAAACCGTCATGTTCGACGGTTCGGCTGATGCCGCCGACATAAACCGGATCTTTTTCGATGACCGTGACCGAAAATCCCTGTTTCGACAAAAGATAGGCTGCGGTCAGGCCAGCCGGGCCTGCACCGATAATTGCCACATCAACGGCATTGCTTCGACGACTGACGACCATTTATTCCCCCGGCGTTACGCTCGGTTCGGGGAATGCGTCGCCAACCCCTAAAAGATAGTTAACAATTGGCAAAAAATGATTAACAAAATCAATGCGTAAACGCCATGCTTAGCGTTCCGTTAACGCTGGCCGCGCCATACAGCGGTGATGAAGCGCGCGACGGCATTGATCTGGATCATCGGCGGCGCACTTGTGGCGGTCGTATTCATTTTGGACATGTCGCAATTGATGACGGGTGCGACGACCATGTCTGCGTTGTGGCATCGTGATTTTTCGAACCTTTGGGCGGGCGGGGTTCTGATTGATCGCCATGATTATCTCACGCTGTATGACCGGCAAGCCTTTACCGCATGGCAGACGGCGCAGTTCGGCGCATTCGGCATGCGAACATTTTCGTACCCGCCAACGCTGTTTCCCTTGGCCCAGCTCTTTGCAATGCCGCCGTATCGCCTTGCTTTGGTGATCTGGCTGGTGGTGACCGGGGGATTATTCGTCATTGCGGCGCGACCGTGGTGGCCGAAAAATGCGGGCCCGATCTGGCTCGCAGTCCTCACACCCGCGGCGCTGCTTAACATGTCGATGGCGCATCTGGGGTTTCTGTTCGGGGCGCTCTGGCTGCTGATCTTTACGCAAATCGACCGGCGGCCCATCATGTCTGGCGCGCTGATCGGCCTGTTCGCAATGAAGCCACAGCTTGCGATCCTGATCCCCATCATACTGATCATCCGGCGCGACTGGAATGTGATCGCCGCTGCCACGATCAGCAGCGCAGCGATGATCACATTATCGCTCATCCTTTATGGTGCGGCGCCGTGGCATGAATTTCTGTTCAGTGCCGTTGGCACGCAAGCGGCATTCATCGATGCGGGCGGGGCGGGATTTGCGAAACTGTCGACGTCGGCGGCAACTGCAATCTTTGCCAGCGGGGGCGCAAGTCCGCTCGCAGCCGCCGGGCAAGCCGCGATGAGCATGTTTGGCCTGGCGCTGGTCGTTATGGCAGCAGTGCAAAAAGTACCGACGCCGCAGCTTGCGATGCTCGCTGCGACGGCGACATTTCTCGTGCTGCCCTATGCGCTTGCCTATGATCTCACTGTCGTTGCGATTGGCGCTTTGGCGATACTTGTCGATCATCACGCATCGGCGACCCGGCGCTGGCTCGCAGGCATTGGCTTTGTCGCGCCGCAGATCGGCATCATTTTCGCCTATCTTGGCCTGCCGGTCATGTCGCTGATGCTCGCTGCGCTTGCCTTCGCGCAATATCGCGCCGCTATCGGTCGCGACGTCCCAGCAAGCGCAGGCGCAGTGCGTTCAGCTTGATAAACCCTTCGGCATCGCGCTGGTCATAGGCCCCGGCATCATCCTCGAACGTAACCTGCTGCTGGCTGTAAAGGCTGTTCGGTGACTTCCGCCCGGTGATGTGGCACGCACCCTTGTAAAGCTTCAGGCGCACCGTGCCGGTCACCTTGGCCTGCGAATGGTCGATCGCCGCCTGCAGCATCTCGCGTTCGGGGCTGAACCAGAAGCCGTTATAGACCAACTCGGCATAGCGCGGTGCCAGCTCGTCCTTCAGATGCGCGGCACCACGATCGAGTGTCAGCTGTTCGACGCCGCGATGCGCCAGATGGAGGATCGTGCCGCCCGGCGTTTCATACATGCCGCGCGATTTCATGCCGACAAACCGGTTTTCGACCAGATCGAGGCGCCCGATCCCATGCGCACGGCCAAGATCGTTGAGTTTAGCAAGCAGCGTCGCGGGCGACATCCCTTCGCCGTTGACCGCGACCGCATCGCCACGCTCGAAATCGACCGTGATGACTTGCGGAACGTCAGGCGCATCTTCGGGGTTAACGGTGCGCGAATAGACATAGTCGGGGACTTCATCCCACGGGTCCTCAAGGACTTTGCCTTCGGATGACGTATGCAGGATATTTGCATCGGTTGAAAACGGACTTTCGCCGCGCTTGTCTTTTGCCACC
>JANLWD010000282.1:0-2503 GCA_031364345.1 Sphingomonas sp. | reverse complement strand
CCGCTGGATCAATCATCGTCCGCCCTGCAGCGACGGGCTTCATCGCGGCCGTCACGCTGCTAACGCTTGTCGGATCACCCTGAACGGCGTCGAGCGCTAGCAATACGGTTTCGCCGCGCTGGAATGTATATGTCGTCATATCGATCGCCCCAACAAAAACCCCTCTCCCGCATTGGGAGAGGGGCCGAACACTTACGAAACGGCGAACTTCATCACTTTGATCGCTTCCGAATTGCTCACCGTACCACCAACCCTTTTGGTTGCATAAAAATAGACAAACGGTTTGTTGGTATACGGATCACGCAGGATCTGCGTCTCGGCACGCTCGGTAATCACATAGCCTGCTTGGAAATTGCCAAACGCAATCGACAGCGAATCCGCCGCGATATCAGGCATGTCTTCGGCTTCGATCACCGGATAACCAAGCAGCGTATCGGCATTGCCCACGATCAGCGACGGCTGCCACAAAAACGCGCCGTCGGTCGTCTTGAATTTGCGCAGCGTCGCCAGTGTCTTCGAATTCATGACCCAGCTTGCGCCCTGGCGATACGGTGCCCGCAGCGACTGGACGAGATCAACCAGCTTGTCCTGCGGATTGGTCGCCATGAATGCGCCGGCTGCGCCCGATGCCACATATTGCAATGTGCCGAATGGCCGCGTCGCATCGGGAGTCGTGACGGTTGGGAACGTCAGGAATCCCTTGGGCCGCGCGCTGCCTGTGCCGCTGACGAATGCCGCACCTTCGGCCCGCGCAAACTCGGTCGCAATCTCGCTCGACAGCCACGCCTCGACATCGAATGCCGCATCGTCGAGCATGAATTGCGACGCCGCCGGATTGGCATAGAGGTCACCCATCGGCGGGACGATTTCGTTGAACGTCGGCGTCCCCGTTTCGGGTCGTGTCGACACTTCGGTCGCCCATCCGCTTGCCACACCATTTTGCGTCACCAGCTTGCGATAGCCCGCGGTGCCGACGCGAACCACATTGGCGATGCGTCGGATCGGCGAGATTGTTTTCAGTGTCGCATCGATGACGCTGTCGATCTCGCGCGGCACGGCAAAGCCGCCGTCGCTCGTCGTCGCACCCGAAAAGCTTTTGACGCCCCCGGTTTCGCCGCGCCGGACAAACCCGTCAAACGCCGTCAGATACGCCGGCTGCTCGGCCACCAGAACAGGACGCTCCGGCTTCATCTCCACCGCGTCGAAGCTGTCCTCGAGCGCGTCGGCTTTCACTTCATAATCCATTCGTCTTCTCCTGTTGAATTTCCACTGCATGCACTCGCGCCAACGGCTGCATCGGCACTTTGACGACGCTCACTTCGACCAATTCAAGCGCCAAAAGTTCACGATATGTTCCTTTACCCAATCCTTTAATTCGATACCCGAACGACAACCCCGACCCTTTAGAGACCAGCCCCGCCTCACGAACCGAACCAATTACGCGCAGCCCCTTGGCATCCTCCGCCAGCATCTCGATTTCGCCAATTGGCCGCGTCCGGTCATGCTGCCACAGCAGCGGCACAGGTCGGTCCAGCTGCCCCGAAAAAGCCCCCCGCCGTACAACGTCGCCGCCACGATCGACCCGGTCGAACACGGCGGCATAGCCCGCAAACCGGGTCATCCGCTCACCAGCGCATAAAGCCCGGTCTTGATCGCAATCCCGATCAGCACCAGCGCGAGCCCTACGCGCACGACCCAGCCGATCACGGCATTGCGCGCTGATTTCTTTGCATCGCGCCACGCTTTCAGCAATTGCCGCAACTCGACGACATCGTGACGCGCATCCTCATCGGCCAGCCCGAGCCGCGCCAGCGCCCGCCGTGCCCCCATTTCCGACGCTTCCTCGACCAGCGCACGCAACGTGACCAGGTCATGCCCGTCCGCTTGCGCCAGCTGCGCGACAATAAGAGCGTCCGTCATTACCCCTCTCCCTGCAGGGCAGAGGGCAGAGCCATCTCGTTATTAAACCCCAGCATCGCCCGCTTCTCTTGCACGCTCAGGAAATCCGCGGTCGTCACTTGCCCCCAAAGCCGCTCGCGTTCCTCCGACAGCGCAGGCACCTGATCGAGATCCACCGACAGCGCCAAGCCCGGAAACCATCCCTTCAACGCGTCGGCAATCCCGCTCAGCACAGCCGCCGCCACCGGCAAAATCGCCAGCCGCCACAATGCTTTGTTCGCCTCGCGATAATTGGCATAGCCCGCGTCGCCCGGCAGGCCGAGGAGCATCGGCGGCACCCCGAACGCCAGCGCAATCTCGCGCGCCGATGCGGCTTTCAGCCCCACGAAATCCATGTCCGCCGGCGTCAGGCTCATTGCCTGCCACCTGAGGCCGCCCTCAAGCAGCATCGGCCGCCCCGCATTCCCCGCACCCGAAAAACTATTATCCAATTCGGTTCGCAACCGCTCGAATTGCTCGGCCGAAAGCGCCGCGCCCGGCTCACCTGGCTCATAAACCATCGCCCCGCTGGGCCGCGCGGCATTATCGAGCAGCGCCTTGTTCC
>JANLWD010000269.1:0-2368 GCA_031364345.1 Sphingomonas sp. | reverse complement strand
CCCCCTCGAACGCCAGAATATGCGTCGCGAGGCGGTCGAGGAAGAAGCGGTCATGGCTGATCACCACCGCACACCCCGCAAACGACTCCAAAGCCTCCTCCAGCGCCCGCAGCGTTTCCACATCAAGATCGTTGGTCGGTTCGTCGAGCAACAGCACGTTGCCACCGGCTGCCAGCATCTTTGCCATATGCACACGGTTGCGTTCGCCGCCGGATAGCTGACCGACTTTCTTCTGCTGGTCAGTGCCCTTGAAATTGAACGCGCCGACGTATGCGCGCGTGTTCACTTCATGCTTGCCGAAATAAAAGCGGTCGTTGCCGCCCGAGACTTCCTCCCAAACATTCTTGTTGGGATCGAGATCGTCGCGCGATTGGTCGACGAAACCGAGTTTGACGGTTGTGCCGATCTTGATCGAGCCTTTGTCTGGCTTTTCCGCGCCAGTGATCAGCTTGAACAACGTTGATTTGCCCGCACCGTTCGGTCCGATCACACCCACAATCCCACCTGGCGGCAGCGTGAAGTTCAACCCTTCGAACAGAAGTTTGTCGCCATAGGATTTGGTCAGCCCTTCAGCATCGATCACGTTGCCGCCAAGCCGTTCGGGAATCTGGATGAGGATTTGCGCCGCACCGGGGCGGCGGTCCGCCTGCTTTTCGACAAGTTCGTCAAAGGCACGGATACGCGCCTTGCTCTTGGTCTGACGCGCTTTGGGCGACTGGCGTATCCACTGAAGTTCTTCCTTGATCGCTTTTTGGCGACCTTCGTCCTCACGATCTTCCTGATCCATGCGCTTGGCTTTGGCTTCCAGCCAGGACGAATAATTGCCCTCGAACGGGATTCCCCTGCCGCGATCGATTTCGAGCACCCAGCCGACGACATTGTCGAGGAAATAGCGATCGTGAGTCACGAGAATGACGTTGCCGGCATAATCGATGAGATGTTTTTCGAGCCACTGGACCGACTCCGCATCCAGATGGTTGGTCGGTTCGTCGAGCAGCAGGATCTCAGGCTTTTCGAGCAGCAACCGGCACAGGGCAACGCGACGACGCTCACCGCCCGACAAATTCTCGACCGATGCGTCCCCCGGCGGACAGCGCAACGCTTCCATTGCGATCTCAAGCTGATTGTCGAGCGTCCAGCCGTCGACGGCATCGATCTTTTCCTGAAGGTCACCCATCTCGACCAGCAGCTTGTCGAAATCGGTCTCGTCGGTGGGCTCGCCCATTTCGGCGGATATCGCGTTAAACCGGTCGACCATGTCGGCAATGTCGCGCACGCCATCTTTAACGTTCTCGATGACGTTTTTCTTTGGGTTGAGTTGCGGCTCCTGCGCCAAATAGCCGACGCGGACACCTTCTGCAGCCCACGCCTCGCCATTGAATTCGGTATCGTATCCCGCAATGATCTTCATCAGCGTCGATTTACCTGCGCCGTTGACCCCGATCACCGCAATCTTGGTGCCGGGCAGGAATTGCAGGTGAATGTTGTTGAGAACGGGCTTTGCCGCGCCAGGGAAGGTCTTGGTCAGGCCCTTCATGACATAGGAATATTGAACGGCCATCGGTCGGGGACTTTCGCAGCTATGGGATGAAATAGATCGGTGGCGCATTTAGGCGCTGGTGCGAGCCTTGGCAAACCCGCATCGGGCAGTTAGCCAGCACCGATGAAAACGCTGATACTTCTCGCGGCTGCGCTACCGTCGCTCGCCAGTGCTCAAGTTCCTCCGGTCTTCTCGGCGGTCGTCTCGGCCGGGAATGCTGCATTCGACGGGCCACCCGGCGTGTTGGCCGAAGTTGCGGCAGCGCGCTCGGCAGCTATGACCGACACTGTTGCCTATGACATTATCGAAGGGCTGACGACCGAAGTCGGTCCGCGGCTCGCAGGTACCGAGGCCGAGGCGCGGGCACGCGACTGGGCGGTCGTGAAACTCAGGGCGCTGGGCTTCAAGAATGTCCGTATCGAGACGTACCAAATGCCGACTTGGATACGCGGTGCCGAAACTGCTGAAGTCGTGTCCCCTTTTCCGCAGAAATTGCGTCTCACAGCGCTCGGCAATTCCGGCGCGACGCCCGATGATGGACTGACTGCACCCGTCGTCTTTTTCAAAAGCCTAGCCGATTTGCAGCGCACGCCCGACGCCAGCCTGAACGGCAAGATCGCATTTGTTTCGAATGCCATGGTCGCAACGCAGGATGGATCGTCGTACGGAACATATGGCCCTGCCCGGTTCATTGGCCCTGGCATTGCCGCGAAAAAGGGTGCTGTTGCCATCGTGATCCGCTCGATCGGATCTGACCATGGACGCGGGCCACACACGGGCGTCACCAATTTTCCCAAGGGTGTGGCCCCGATTCCGGCGGCCGCTCTT
>JANLWD010000197.1:0-4169 GCA_031364345.1 Sphingomonas sp. | reverse complement strand
TATGACCTGATCCTGCTCGATCCGCCCTATGAAAGTGGTGCAGGCGTCGTGGCACTGGAACGCCTCCTCCGGCTCGGGTGGATTGCCCCCGGCGCACTGGCAAGTGTCGAGACCACTAAAAAAGAAACCGTAGCGATCGAGGGGTTCGAGCGCGACGTTGAGCGCATCCACGGTAAAGCGAAAATCACGTTACTCCGTGCATAGGCATCATATGTCCCCGAATGCCGCTTTCGCCAGAGCCTCGACTTCGGGATCGACATCGAGCGGTGTCATTGACACGCCTGCCTCAAGGCGATCGGCGACATAAGTTAGCGCTGCGATCCGTGCTGATTTTTTGTTGTTGCCATCGATAACCCGCCAAGGTGCCCACCGCGTGTCGGTGCGTTCGAACATATCGGCATAGGCCTTCAGATAATCGTCGCGCCGCGCACGGTTACGATAATCATCCTTGCCGGTTTTCCATCGTTTCCATGGGTCGTTCAGCCGGTGCAAAAAGCGCTCATCCTGTTCCTTTTGCGTGATGTGAAGAAACAATTTGATCAGCGTGACACCATTGTCTTTCTGCTGCGCTTCGAACTCGTTGATTTCATCGATCGCGCGCTTCCATTCCTTTTCCGAACAATACGCTTCGACGCGCTCGACAAGCACGCGGCCATACCAGGTGCGGTCAAGTATATTTATCTCGCTTTTTGCCGGCAATCGCTTCCAGAAGCGCCATAGAAAATGCCGTTCACTCTCTTCGTCTGTCGGCGCGGCAATCGGCCAGACTTCATAATAACGGGGGTCCCACTGCCCGGTCATCCGCGAGATCGTGCCGCCCTTCCCGCTCGCATCCCAGCCTTCGAACGCGATGATCGCGGATTTCTTGTGAATAACATAGGCAATCTGAATCCGCGCAAGGCGGTCCTGCAGTTTCAGAAGATCATGATCATAATCGCCGTCATAGGATTTGCCGTCTTCGAAATTCTTCAGGTCGATCGCCATCGCGTTTCCCCTTAAGAGGATTGGTCTAGCACACGGATACCAAGCTCGCGCAATTGCTTCGGCGTGGCGGGCGCAGGTGCATTCATCATCAGGTCTTCGGCCTTCTGGTTCATTGGGAAGGTGATGACTTCGCGGATGTTCGGCTCGTCGGCGAGCAGCATGACGATCCGGTCAATCCCCGGCGCGGACCCTCCGTGCGGAGGCGCGCCGAGTTTGAACGCGCCGATCATCCCGGCGAAATTCTCGTCGACCTGCGCTTGCGTGTAGCCCGCAATTTCGAACGCTTTGTACATGATTTCGGGCCGATGGTTGCGGATCGCGCCTGACGAGAGTTCGATACCGTTGCAGACGATGTCATATTGATAGGCGAGGATATCGAGCGGATTCATTGTTTCGAGCGCATCCATTTCGCCCTGCGGCATCGAAAAGGGATTGTGGCTGAAATCGATCTTCTTTGCGTCCTCATCATATTCGAACATCGGAAAATCGACGATCCAGCAGAATTCGAAGCGGTTCTTGTCGATCAAATCAAGTTCAGTGCCGACGCGCGTGCGCGCTGCGCCCGCGAGTTTTGCGGCCGTCGACGCGGGACCGGCAGCAAAGAAAATCCCGTCGTCAGGACCAATGCCAAGCGCCGCCACCAATTTGCGTGTCGCTTCCTCACCATGGTTCTTTGCGATCGGTCCGCCGAGTTCGCCTCTTTTCTGAGTGACATACCCAAGGCCCGCGTAGCCCTCGCTCTGCGCCCAGGCATTCATATCGTCAAAAAATTTGCGGCTTTTTTCGGCAGTTCCCGGCGCCGGAATCGCACGGACGACATCGCCGTTCTCAACCATCGATGCGAACCGTCCGAATCCTGATCCGCGGAAATGATCCGAAACGTCGGTGATCACGATCGGATTGCGCAAATCGGGCTTATCTGAGCCATATTTCAGCATGGACTCGCGATAGGGAATGTGCGGGAACGGCGCGGTGCTCACGCTGCGCCCATTTGCAAATTCCTCGAACACGCCGTGCAGGACAGGTTCGATCGCAGCAAAAACATCATCTTGCGTGACGAAGCTCATCTCGAAATCGAGCTGGTAAAATTCACCCGGAGAACGGTCGGCTCGCGCGTCTTCGTCGCGAAAACATGGTGCGATCTGGAAATAACGGTCGAACCCGGCAACCATCAGCAGCTGCTTGAACATCTGCGGCGCTTGGGGCAGCGCATAGAATTTGCCGGGATGCACACGGCTTGGCACCAGATAATCACGGGCGCCTTCGGGGCTGCTTGCGGTCAGGATCGGCGTCTGGAACTCCGTGAACCCCTGCCCGATCATCCGCTGGCGAATGCTGGCAATCACATTCGAGCGCAACACGATATTGGCGTGCAACCGCTCGCGGCGCAGATCGAGATAGCGGTATTTCAGCCGGATTTCCTCGGGATATTCGGCGTCACCAAATACTGGCATCGGCAATTCTGATGCAGCCGACTGCACAACAACTTCGGCGGCACGCACTTCGATTTCGCCCGTGGGTAGGCCTGCGTTCACCGTTTCCGCGGAACGCGCGACGACCATGCCTGTTATCGTCACAACGGATTCAGCACGCAATCGGTCGAGCACAACATGTGCAGGACTGTCGGTATCGGTAACGATCTGCGTGATGCCGTAATGATCGCGCAAATCGACGAACAGCAGGTTTCCGTGATCACGCTTACGGTGGACCCAGCCCGACAGGCGAACGGTTTCGCCGACATCAGCCGCGCGGAGTTCGGCGCATTTATGCGAACGGTAAATATGTTGTGTCATGGCGCGGCTAACACAGGCGTGTGGCTCGATTGTCAAGGCGCGTAAGGTCGCTATGGGGAGACGATGAAGATTCACCCGTTGATCAGTGACAGCGCAACCCTTGCCGATTTTTGCACACGCATGGCCAATGCGGACTTCGTTGCCATCGACACCGAATTCATGCGTGAAAATACGTTCTGGCCCGAATTATGCCTGATTCAGGTCGCCGACGTGAACGAAGCCGCAGCGATTGATCCGATGGCGCCGGGCATCAACCTCAAGCCGCTGCTCGATCTCATGACCGAGAATGAAAGCGTCCTTAAGGTTTTTCACGCCGGCGGACAGGATATCGAGATCGTTCACAATCTGACCGGGAAAACGCCGCACCCGTTATTCGATACGCAGATTGCCGCAATGGCGCTGGGGCAGGGTGAACAGGTCGGCTATTCGAATCTCGTCGATCACTGGCTCGGGATAACGCTCGACAAGGGTGCCCGCTTTACCGATTGGGCGCGCCGTCCGCTCGACAAGCGTCAGATCGATTACGCTATTGGCGATGTGACTCATCTCGCCGTCATTTTCCCAAAGATGCTCGACAAACTCGTCAAAACAGGGCGCGGTGGCTGGCTCGATCAGGAAATGGAGCGGCTTGCCGACCCCTCGAACTACGTCACCGAACTAGACGATGCGTGGCTGCGCGTGAAGATTGCGAGCCGCAAGCCCGACGTGCTTGGAAGGCTGCGTGCGCTCGCGGCTTGGCGCGAAGCCGAGGCACGGCACAAAAACCTGCCGCGCGGTCGCATTGTAAAGGATGAAACGCTCGGCGATCTTGCGATGCATCCGCCAAAGGATCAGCGCGATCTCGGCAAGGTCCGCGGACTTTCGACGTCATGGGCAACCAACGATATCGGTGCGCGCATGATGGCAACCCTGGCCGATGCCCGCGCGCTTCCCGCCGAATTGATGCCCATGCGCGAGGATCGCAAACCAGGTCTCGGCAAAGACGGTGCGCTGGTCGCCGATTTGCTCAAGCTTCTTCTCAAGGTGCGCGCCAAGGAAGCTAATGTTGCCGCACGCTTGCTGGCGAGGACCGACGATCTTGAGCTTTTGGCCGCCGGCGTGCGCGACGACCTGTCGATTCTTAAGGGATGGCGATACGAGCAATTCGGTCACGACGCGCTCGAGTTGGTCGAAGGACGGCTTGCGTTCACTGTCGTCAACGGAAAAATGAAAATGACGCGGACACCCGACGCAGAATAGCTCTCGCCGGATTTCAGCCGAGCCGCGCTGTGCGTCCCAAAAGCGCGGCGAGATGTCGATGACGCCGCTCGACGGCATCACCATAAAGCGAGCGGCGTGTTGCGGGCAGGAATAGCGTGAGTGCGGTGTCATCGATCGCGATGCTGCTGTCCG
>JANLWD010000165.1:0-1964 GCA_031364345.1 Sphingomonas sp. | reverse complement strand
TTCGGATAGGCGCCGATCAGGCGGCCGACGATATCGATCTGTTCGAGCGTCGCCTTGATCGCGCGTTCGCCGGTGAAGCTGGAATCGAGATAGACCGACCAGAATTGCCCGCCGACGCGCCCGGCGCGCAGCCGCGCCATGTCGGTCATCATCGGCGACGGTCGCTTGTCGCTGTTTGCGGCAAGTCCTTCGATCGAGAATTTATGGTTCTCGCGCAGTTCCCACGGGACGTCGTTGTGACCGTCGATCAGCGGTGTACTTTTAAGGATCCGGTCAATACGCGCCTTCGTTGCGGGGTCGATCTGCGCGCGCGCGGGGACGGCAAAACTCGCGAACATCACGCACATGAGCATCGGGAGAATGCGCGCGAAGTTCACGAAGGTCTCACTAGTTTCCAACAGCGCATTTTCGCGGTGCTGGAGGTTACGAGCGCGCGGTGCAGCGGCGGGGAAAAGGTGGATCGTCATCCGTCGAGCTAAGCACAGGTCAGGGCGTGTAGGACAGCGCTTTTTTTCGAGATGCGCGCACTTGGCACGCACGACTCTGTCGAACGAAATACTAAAAATGCTGGTTGTCAATAAACGATCCGTTGATTGTTCAGTTTCGTTGAACGCCTAAACCTCAGGTAATTAGAGGAGAAATACATGACGCAATTGGGACCTCTTGGCGCAGCAGTACCGCCGCCACCGACCGCGCCGTCATCGACCCAGATTACCGATGCGCATGTTGTCGCTGCTTGGAACAGCCGACTGTTAAGTGACGGCACCCCGCTTAATCTTGGTCGCACCAACGCCGAGCAGGGTTTCATTGTAACGCCTGAGGGTACGGCAGCGATTTCGGTGACACGCGCTGGCCGTCAGGTCTGTTCTGATGGCAGTGAACGTCTGGCAACATCGCTCAACCTCTCCGCCATTCGTCCGCATGCTGGCGGGCACACGCACCCGCCAGGCCGGTCAGGCGATGTGTCGGGCTTACCCGGACCAGAAGACGGAAGAATGGCGGCTGCAACGGCACGCCCCGCCTACGTCGTCAGTCAGCGGGGTGCGTTTGCAATTGAAGCCCAAAGCGGGGGATATTCAGTCCGCCAGCTTGCCGGTGCGCCACTTTCTGTTACCGAACGTGGAGAGGTCGCCCGACTGATTTCGTCATGGAATCAGAATGGCGGCGGGAGCGGTGTTCGGTGCACGTTTATTCCAAATCGATAAGCCTCTTCATTTTTGGAACCGGTTTAAGCCTCGGCACCAGCGCACTTGCTACGACCGTTGCGTTTAACACGCCCAAGGCCTCGCCGGGTAGTTGTTCGGCCTACCAGCTATGTGCCTATCAGGGCGTTATGTCGGTGGGGCGATCACCGGCAGGCTTTTATGGCTTTGTCACGCGATCCGACAAGCCATGTGTGGCGCTGCTGTTCGATCAAAGACTTTATGCGCGCGCCAAGACGGGAGCCTACGTTCGCGTTGAAGGCGTGGGGCTTCCCCGATTGGCGGTCGCCGACGGTGTCGTTTCAACGCCCTATTTTGACAGGATCCTTGTCGAGGGAAGCTGTGGCAGCCAACCGCTCGTTCTTTACGTGACGGCAGTTCGTCACGTTCGATAACTACACATCTCGCTTATTTCCCTTACCCCGCTCGCGCTGCGGCGCGAGTCGCCCTCTTCCGCAAGGGGAGAGGGGTTATTGGCCGAGCAAAGTCCGTTGCCAGAACATCAGGCCGGTCCAGAATTCGTAATCCTGGTTTTCCTTTTTCGCGAAACCATGCCCTTCGTTCTGGCCGAGGATATGCCAGACGGTCCCGCCCTTCGAGCGGATCGCTTTGACGATCTGATCGGCTTCGGATGCGGGCACGCGCGGATCGTTGCCGCCGGTCACGATCATCAGCGGGATGTTGAGTTCGTTCACGCGAGTCAGTGGCGAGATGGCCATCAGCTTGGCGCGCTGTTCGGGAACGCGTTCGTCGCCATATTCG
>JANLWD010000133.1:0-3671 GCA_031364345.1 Sphingomonas sp. | reverse complement strand
TATCTGCTTTACGGGCCCGACGATTCAGGATCGCGTGCGCTTGCCGCACGGCTCGAGCGGGCGATGGGGCCCGATGCCGAACGGATCGACCTCGATGGCGCAACGCTGAAGGAAGACCCCGCACGACTCGCCGATGAAGCCGCAGCATTCTCGCTGTTCGGCGGCAAACGGCATATTCGCGTCACGGGTGGCGACGATTGCACCAATGCTGTCGTGGCACTGCTTCAGACCGAAACCGTGGGAAATCCAGTCGTTTTTATCGCGGGTGCCCTGAAACCGACATCGTCGCTGCTGAAAGCAGCGGCCGATCATCCCGCAGTAATGGCCTGCATCAACTACAAGCCCGAAGGTGCCAGTGCCGAAACGCTCGCGGTTTCGATCGCGCGGGTTCGTGGTGTCCGGCTGACCGCGACAGTTGCGACGCGGCTTGCGGCCAATTGCCTCGGCGACCGCGCAATCCTCGAAAGCGAAATCGAAAAACTCGCGCTTTATCTCGATGCGGCGCCCGACCGTCCGCGCGAAGCAAGCGATGAGGCACTCGACGCAGTCGGCGCCGACCTTGCCGAAGCCAATACCAGTGGCCTCGTCGATGCAGTGCTGCGCGGCGACCTTCCCGTTGTGACGCGCGAGCTGGACGAAATCAAAGCCGACAATCTTTGGGTGCCGGCAATGCGCGCGTTGCAACGTCGTCTCATCCTGCTCGCACGGTTGCGCAGCGACGTCGACGGCGGGAAATCACCGTCGGCTGTTGTCGGATCGCTCGGTAAAGCATTGTTTTACAAGGATCATCCTGCCGTGACGGCGCAACTGGCACGATGGACCTCGATCAAGCTGGCGACGGCATCGGCACGTTTGTTCGCCACCGAAAATGCATTGATGACAAGCGGTTCAGCAGGGCCGATCCTTGCCGCCGAGGAATTCATCGCAATCGCTCGCGCCGCCCCCCGTCATCACTGAATGCTGGCGCTAAACGCGAGCGCTAGATTTTTTCGCCGCTCAGTCGCTGGCAGATCATATCGAGCTGATCGAGCGTCGCATAATGCAATGTCACGCTTCCTGCGCCCGACTTATGGCTGATCGTAACATTGAGGCCGAGCAGATCGCCCAGCTGACGCTCGAGCATGCCGATATCACTGTCGGGCACAGGTCCTGACATCGACTTATATTCGATCGGCGCAGATCGCTTCGCGCGTTTGACGAGACGTTCGACATCCCGGACCGAAAGATTCTTCTCGATCACTTCCTGGGCCAGACGAACCGCATCGTCGGCGCCAAGCAGTGCACGGGCATGACCCATCGACAGCCGACCATCTGCAACCATCGACCGCACCGGAAACGGCAGATCGAGCAGACGCATCAGATTCGCGACATGGCTGCGCGATTTATGAACGATTTTGCCAAGTGTGTCCTGGCTGTGCCCGTACTGCTCGATCAGCCGCTTATAGGCTTCGCCTTCTTCGATTGCGTTCAGGCTGGCGCGCTGGATATTCTCGATCAGTGCGACTTCGAGCGTGATCGCATCGTCGAAATCCCTGATGATTGCGGGAATCTGATGCAGATGTGCGCGTTGTGCAGCACGCCAGCGCCGCTCGCCGGCAACGATGCGATATTTGTCGCCAAAGGGACGAACGACGATCGGTTGCAAGACTCCGCGCGCCGCAATCGACGCTGCCAATTCATCGATCGATTCGCTGTCGAAAAAGCGCCGCGGCTGATCCGGATCCGCGGAGATGTCGGCAATGGCGATTTCGCGAACCCCATCATTGGCCGGGCCACGATCGACCGCCGTATCACCGAGCAGCGCGGACAAGCCCCGGCCAAGTGCGGGTGCTCGCCGTTTTGATGTCACCGGGTCGGTCATGCCGCCGCAGCCGTCAGCCGCGGCAAACGCGCAATCAATTCGCGCGCCAGACCGATATACGCTTCGGATCCGGTACAGCGCATGTCGTAAACCAGCGCAGGCAAGCCATGGCTCGGCGCTTCGGACAAGCGGACGTTGCGCGGGATCACTGTTTCGAACACGACATTACCGAGGCAAGCCCGGACATCCTGCGCAACCTGTTCGGTCAATCGGTTGCGGCGATCATACATCGTCAGCGCAATCCCGAGGAGCGACAGCCCGGGATTGAATTTTGCGCGGATACGCTCGATCGTCTGGAGCAGTTGCGACAATCCCTCGAGTGCGAAAAATTCGCATTGCAACGGCACGAGCAACGACTGCGCAGCGACCATGGCATTGATCGTCAGCAGCCCCAGCGACGGCGGGCAATCGATGAGGCAGATATCCCAACGCCCCGGCGGTGCCGCATTCAACGCCGCATCGAGGCGGTGCGTGCGGTTTTCATACGCAACCAGTTCGACTTCAGCACCCGACAAATCGACCGTTGCAGCAACGAGATCGAGCCGCGGCACTTTGGTTGCTACCACGGCTTCGATCAGGGTGCAGTCGCCAGTCAGCAATTCGTAGCTCGACCGGATCCGATCCGAATGCTTCACGCCGAGCCCGGTCGATGCATTGCCCTGTGGATCGAGGTCGATGAGCAGAACGCGCCAGCCCGTCGCGGCAAGCGCCGTTGCGACATTGATCGCCGTGGTGGTTTTGCCCACGCCACCCTTCTGATTCGCGATACCGACACAGATCATCGCTTGCCGTTCATCCTTATATGTCGCCCGACCAGGATATGGCTGGTTGGGTCAGTCACGCTGGCGCGCATCTCCCACCCTGTCTGCCACGCCCGCGGCAGTGACGCCAGTTCGCTTTGCGCTGTTTTTCCCTTTGGCAACAACCAGACCGTCGCCGAATTGGCACAATGACCCGCAATTTCGAGCAGTTTGAGCAAAGGTGCGACTGCGCGAGCCGTGATGTTTGCGACCGGAGCAGTCATGAGTTTTTCGACTGGCAAGGCGACGACCTGAACATGATCGAGCGCGAGTCGATCGATCACGGAGCGCAAGAATGCTGCACGGCGCGCGCGCGGTTCGACCAATATTGTCGGCGCACGCGTCAGGATCGCTGTCACGATACCCGGCATCCCCGCACCGCTGCCGACGTCGAGCCACGACCCGGATTGCCCCAGCAAAATCAGTTGCGCCGAATCGACGATGTGCCGCGACCAGAATGTCGGCAATGTCGCAGCACTGACCAGATTTTGGTGGGCCTGTTCGATTCGAACGAGCGCGGCATAAGCTTCGAGCTGCTCGAGTGTTTCACGTGAAACATCGAAATGGTCACGCAGCCATGCCCGCGCATCATCCTCGGTCAATGAACCGGCGCAGCGCGATTATGGACGAGCAGTGCCGACAGCGCAGCAGGCGTGATCCCGGCGATACGTTCGGCATCACCAAGCGTCTCCGGGCGTGCTGCGCCCAGTCGCTGAACCATTTCGGTCGAAAGCCCGGCGATCTTGCTATAATCGAGGTCGTCACGGATTTTGACATGTGTGGCCCCGCGTCGGGCAGCGACTTCCGCGCGCTGGCGATCGACATAGGGCGCATAGCGTGCATCCTCGATCAATTCTTCGAGGATATCTTCGCTTGCGCAAGCCAGCGCGGGGTCAAGCGAGCGGATCGATGCTGATGATAGGCTTTCCTGGCGGATTCGCGCCGCGATCGATCGTTCACTTCCAAAGTGCATCACGGCCTCGGCGACGGTTCGTGATCGTTCGCGAGCC
>JANLWD010000132.1:0-3436 GCA_031364345.1 Sphingomonas sp. | reverse complement strand
AAATCGCCGAACAATGCGTAAAATTGCGGACGTTCAAGCCGGATATACAGCTTGCGCACCGATGCTGCGTCATAACGACGCTCGCTGCGGTCGGCATAAATTGTGTAGTAGCTCTGCGGATCGATCACGCCGCCAAAACGGGCATCATTGGCGTTTTTGTCGCTGTCATAAGCCAGCGTCAGCAGCCATTTACCCTTGATACGGCCCTTGGCATAAAGTGCGACGCGAGCATCGGTAACCCAGTGATCGCCATCTGCGCCAAGCCCTTCGAGCCGACCCTTAAGCGTATTGAAACCTGCTGTTCCGGACGCAAAGCCGACGACAGTCCACGGACGATTGCCCGGCTCGAGCCAGGTTTCGATCCGTTGCGTCCGCGTAACCTGTCCGTCGCGGAACGGAAGGCTGAGCGTCAGCCCGCCCGACGCGGTCGTCGGCTCTAGCTCGATATAGGCAAGGCCGTCTTCGCCCTCGACGCGCCACACGGGCCGTCCGCGTTCGAGCCCGGCGAGTTGGCGCGCAGCCTGTGCATCCGCTTCGATCGCGGGATAATAAGGAGTGGGTACGGAAAAATCACCGACCATGCCGTGGTGGACCGGTCTTCCGTCGCGGTCGGTCAGTCTCACGGCGATCACAGGCCGCGTTACACCGTCGGCGATCAGCACCGATTTTTCGCGAACGAATGTCGCGGTCATGGCGTTTGCCGAATAATGGACGGTCCTTTCGAGCCGCTCGACGACGACGCCGTTGCTGTCGCGGACTTCGGCCGTGAAAATCGTGTCGCGCTCATTCAGGTCGAGTGAGCGCCACAGAGTGACGGCAACACTGCCGTCGCCATTTTTGCGTGTCCCGTCGAGCGCCAGTGCGTTGACCGGCTTTCCGCCGGAAAACAGCGTCACGGTTTGTCCCGGGAGGTGCTTGATTGCCACGCGGACGGCGCGCGTCCGTGGGTTGTGATCGGCGGCGGGGAACAACCAGGCGATACCGGGTGTCTGCCCGTCGAACCAGTCGCGGTCGGCACCTGCTGCTATTGCTTCGCCGACCGGCTTGACGCGAAGCGGCGCAGCCTGTGGCGAGCGCGTCGCGTTGATGCCCGATGACGCCCGGAAATCGACGCGGACGAGTGCGCCGCCTTGACCTTCGACAAATCGTGAAATCGGATTGCCGCCACTACGCGCATTGCGGGTGCAATCGGCGGGGATCAGATTTGGCCCCAGCGTCGAAGGGTCCATCTGGACGACATGCGTGCCGGGCAACACGCCTTCGAAATGATAACGTCCGTCAGGGTCAGTGACGGCATAACTGCCATCTTCGAGCATGACGCGGACACCGCCGATGCCATTTGCTTTGTCGGGGTCGACCGCACAGCCGCCATCGGTGATCCGTCCGATAATCGTCAGGCGGTCGGACAATCCGTCGCGCGCGATGCGGACCATGGCGTCGGCCACGGCGCTGATCGTCCCGCGGCTGTCACGCGCTTGCGCACGGTTCATGGTCTGGCCCGGCTCAGCATCGGGGCGGATTTCGAGCAGATAGGTCAACGTCCCCGACGCTCGAGCAGCAAGCGGCGGCAAAGTCACCTTCAGATCGCGGCCATCATTACTAACCGTATAGGGTGTTAAGACTGAATTATAACGAACCGATCCCGGCTTCAATCGCATCGTGTCAGGTAACCGGTCATCGACCGTGATTGCACCGGTCGCGCGCGCTGTGTCGCCATTGGTGACGACAATTCGATATTGAACCGCATCGCCCGGCACTGCGACTGCGCTCGATGCCGTCTTTCGCAACGATAGCGCGGCACCGGGCTTGTCGATGGGAATATCGACCCGAACCGGTGCAGGGTCGAGAACGAGGAACGGTTGACCATATGATCCCGCAATGAGCGTGTAGGGAAGGCCGTCAGGGCGAAGCAGTGCGGCGAGCTCCGCCGGTGTCGACAGCGAAGGCGCCGTGTAAGGCGCTGGTGGCTCGACAACGACGCGATAGCGCCCCGGGCGGACGAACGGGAAACGATAATCGCCAGGCGGAAACGCGTAGGTCGTTCCCCCCGCGTCGGTCACTGTCGACCCGGTCAGGATGGTCGACGGAAATCGCGAGATCGCATCGTCGCCGAACACGATTGCCGGCAGACCGGTCGCGTCGTCGATCAGCGTCACACGAACGCCCGCGACCGGCGCACCGTCACCACTGTCGAAAACGATCCCGAACGGATCGACCAGAACGTCGATCGGCGCGGTTGCGATGGCCGTGCCGTCGGCCGCGCGCGTGGTTGCAAGGCTGAGGCTGTCTCCGGGATGCAGCGAAAGCTGGCAGTCGCCTTTGACTGGGCTGGGAGGAACCGCAGCAGTTCGTATAATCCCTACGAACATGTTCGTGTTGATGCCGGTTTCCTGCAGAAGCAGCGTTTCGCTATCGCCGCCGGGCGTCGTCAAGGTGACCGACAAGGTGTCGATCGTATCGGCACGCAGATTGTCGCCCGCCGATGTGATGCCAATGATGAGCGGTTCGCCAGCGCGAATGCGTGACGTGGCCTCTACGCTTGCAGGATTGCGCGGCGTGTCGGCAAACGCGCCTTCGAGCACTACTGGAACGTCACCGCCGCTTCCACGACACATTGTTGTCGGCACCGGAAGCGTCGTCGCAGCAGTATCTCCCGAGAATTGGAAGGTCGAAAGCGAGAGCGTGGTCGGCGGTCGCTCGATCGGCAAATCGATCCGGTTGGAAACTTGCGCCATCGTCGTCGCGCCCACTTGCCATTGCAGCGTGGCAGTGTTCGTTATCGTCTGAGCGTGCGCCGACAGTGCAGCCGCTGTGCCCAGCGCGGCGAGGGTGGCGACGATCGCTTTAAGATGGTTAATCGCATGAAACATAAGATCAAAGGCACTTGGCGGCGGCACATATTGGTATTGCGATCCGCTTCAGGTCGGTTCGGAGCCAAACGGCGTTCCTGCGCATCATCGAGCAGGAACGCCGCGAGCAAACGTGCACCCAGGATCCCCCGATCCCGGGTGCACGGCGCATCAGTTTATCGTCGCTTGAAAATACATGGTGACATTGGCACCGGCCGCGACGTTGTTCAGTGGCCCCGACGATACGGTCTGGCCCGAAATCGAACCGCCCGCGACGCCATTTGCGTTACAGACCCCCGCGGTCGCTGTGCCGTTGATGCGGACGCTGCCCGCAACAATGCTGAGCGTCGATGGCACCGGATCGCTGATCGAGACACCCGTTGCAGCGCTCCCGCCGGCCGCGTTGGCGACGATGATGCAATATTCGATCGTCGCACCGGGGATCATTTTGGCGTTGGCGGCATTACCGCTGGCGATCGTGTTGATTGGATCCTCGATGACGCGATTGACTTTGGTCGCAGTCAGCGCGGCGGCGGAAACGGTGTAGTCGTCTTTGGCGACGCCGAACCCGTCGGATGCAGTGTTCA
>JANLWD010000195.1:0-5134 GCA_031364345.1 Sphingomonas sp. | reverse complement strand
AACGCAGCTGCCATTGTTGCACTCCTTGCGCGCCATGACCCGAATAACGATGCGCGCCGGTGTTACGCAACCGGGCTTTGCGCAGGCGTGTCGATCGCGTATAGCGCAAGTCATGTCTTCTCTTCGTCCATGGCGCGACATTACGCGCCGCAAATCGCGCCAGATCATGGTTGGTAATGTTCCCGTCGGCGGCGATGCGCCGGTTACGGTCCAGACCATGACCAATACGCTGACCAGCGATCCTAAAGCGACGATCGACCAGATCCGGCGATGTGAGGATGCCGGCGTCGATATCATCCGGGTGTCGTGCCCCGACGTCGAATCGACCGCTGCGCTCAGTCAGATCGTGCGCGCAGCGAAAGTGCCGATCGTCGCCGACATTCATTTCCATTATAAACGTGCGCTCGAAGCGGCCGATGCGGGCGCCGCGTGCTTGCGGATCAATCCGGGCAATATCGGATCGTCCGAGCGCGTTGCCGAAGTCGTCCGTGCGGCCAAAGCGAACGGCTGTGCGATCCGTATCGGCGTCAATGGTGGCAGTCTTGAAAAGGACCTGCTCGAGAAATACGGCGAGCCGTGCCCCGAAGCGCTGGTCGAATCCGCGCTCGACCATATCAAGCTTTTACAGGATCATGATTTTCACGAATTCAAGGTCGCGGTCAAAGCGTCGGACTTTTTCCTCGCGGTTGCAGCCTATCAGCAGCTTGCCGAAGTCGTCGATTGCCCGCTGCACCTTGGTATTACCGAAGCGGGGGGCTTTGTCGGCGGCACGGTCAAATCGGCAATCGGCATCGGCTCGCTGCTCTGGTATGGCATCGGTGATACGATCCGGGTGTCACTGTCGGCCGAGCCTGAAGAAGAAGTGCGCGTCGGTTTTGAAATCCTGAAGGCACTCGGTATCCGCAATCGTGGCGTCCGCGTCGTCAGTTGCCCCAGTTGCGCGCGGCAGGGATTCGACGTGATCCGCACTGTCCAGAAACTCGAGGAACGGCTCCAGCATATCCGCACGCCGCTATCGCTTTCAGTGCTCGGTTGCGTCGTCAACGGCCCCGGCGAAGCGCGCGAAACCGACATTGGCCTGACGGGTGGCGGTGCCGGCAAGCATATGGTTTATTTGTCGGGCGTCACCGATCACCATGTGAACGATGCCGATATGGTCGATCATATTGTCAGGCTGGTGGAAGCAAAGGCCGCTGAAATCGAAGCGGCAACCGCTTTGATGGCAGCTTAGGCCGGGGGTAACGGGCGCGGGCGGAAATCGTCATCGAGTGCAACGAACGTAAAAACGCCACTCGTAACTTTGACTTCTTCCTGTCCGCGGTCGCGGCTGGCGATAACGTCGAGACGAATCGCGATCGACGTGCGCCCACGCCGCTCGATGCTGGCATAAACCGAAATCAGGTCGCGCAGCAGGATGGGCGCGTGGAATTCCATCGACTCGATGCCGACCGTGGCGCAGCGTCCCTGTGCGATCCGTCCGGCAACGATGCCGCCCGCGATGTCCATCTGGCTGAGCACCCAGCCGCCGAAGATATGGCCGTTGGCGTTGATATCGGCGGGTTGCGGAACGATCCGCAGCACGGGATCATCGAACGTCAAGGGTTCATGTCTTCGAACGGATCGACGATCGCGTCGTCATGACCCGTCCCGTTGCTGAGGAAAACGAGGCCCATCAACCCGGCCGCGAGCATGACAGCAGCAAAAACACCGATCGCAGTTGCGATGACCATGTGGATCGGCAGTGGCCCGACCGCGCGGCGCAGCACCCATAAGCTGACGACCGACGCAATCAGCGATGCCAGCGCCATCCACAGCATCAATCGCCGGTAACGTCGCCAGGCAAACGCCGCATAATCGGGATCGTCGAGGTTTGAACGCTCCATCGCTTCCCATAGGCTTGCGAACATGGAATCATCAACCCGTTGCGGCACACGGAGTCGCGCGCTTGCGGGAGAGTGATCATGACGATCGGCGCCATCCTGGCATCAAAAGGCGACACGGTTGTCGCGATCAGCAGTTCGGACCGCGTGTCCGATGCCGTTGCCCTGCTTGCCGAAAAGCGGATCGGAGCAGTACCAGTCATCGACAATGGCCGCGTGGTCGGCATTTTTTCCGAACGCGATGTCGTTTATTCGATCGCAAAGGTTGGTGCCGCAGCACTTGACGCGCGAATCGGCGATGTAATGACGGCGCCGGCAATGACTGTTGACCCCGACACCGCCGTCATGACCGGCCTATCGTTGATGACAAAGCGCCGTATCCGCCATTTGCCGGTCGTGAATGGCGATACCGTTGTCGGCTTCATTTCGATCGGCGATCTGGTCAAATACCGGATCGACCATATCGAAGCCGAAGCCGCTGCGATGCGCGATTACATCGCAACCTGATTGGTCAGGCGCGTTTCATCCGCTGCTTTGCGATCCAGTCGAATGGCGCATGCGACGGACGTATCCGGAATGCATCCCAGTGCGCGGCATAGGTTTCGCGCATCGTCGCAGGCAGAGCGCCGGGCCCGGCGCCACGCATCACCGACGAAATGACCAGATTTTGATACCGCCGCGTGCTGTAATTGATCATCCGTCGGTAATGCAGCCGAAGCGTTGCGGGGACGCGCCAGTCGATTTCCTCGACACGGAAATGTGCATCGGCGCAATTGACGATGCGCGTGTCGTCCCAGTCGGATTCGGGCCCGAGGTCGGTTTTTGCCAGCGCTCCGATAAGGCCGTCGTCGCCGATAAGGTCGTCGGGCAACCGGACCTTGCTTGCCTTGAGCCGCCGCAGGAAATCACCGCTCAGCCCGTATAGTGCGCCGAACAAGCCGTGATCGGCAATGATCGAGGCATGATAAGCGCGCTGTTTCCGGCCAGTGATTGGGATCGCATTCACACCATTGGCATTGCGCGCAGCCGCCAGCGCATCGACCATCGCTTCGAGCGAGCCCGGCATGATTTCGGCGTCGCCATCGACGAACAGGCAAGCATCCGCCGATTCGTCGAAGATTGCGTCGACGAAATAATTCCAGGTTCGCGCTTTGCCTGCCACCGGCAGGTCATGGACGTGAAAATGGTCGACGCCATTTGTCATCTGGCGGGCGATGTCGGCAGTGCGGTCGGTCGTTCCGTTGACCAGCACGTGAAATTCGAACGCATCCGACGCGATCGGCAGGCTTTTGATGCAACCCGCGATCCGCCGTTCTTCATTATGCGCGAATATGGCGACATTCGCACGTGCCATGTCAACTAACCTGCTTTTTCTTGCGCAAGATACCAAGCAAATCCTCGATCGTTCCGCGCTGGAAACGCCATGACAGGGTGAGATAAACGATCGCACCGATTGCAACGAGTATCGCGAGCTGGACCGGGGCGGCAAGCATCGTGACGAACGGCGTTGCAAGCGTCACGACCGCGGCCATGACGCCCGCCGCAAGCGCACTTGGCAGGACGGCGACCAGCACGTCACGCGCACGTGCACCGATCGTGGGCAGCGAGACGGCAAGAGTGACCAGAAGCAATAACGGCGCGCCGATGAGCCAGGCATAAGCGAGGCCCAGCGACCCGAACTGAATGCCGATCAAAAACGCAGTCGGCATGATGATGGCGCCCGCCGCACTCGACATCACGTAAATGCGCGGCTTGCCCATTGCGTTCGTCGCGGGCGAAAAAATGATTTGAAGCGCAAAAAACGGCATCGCCAGCGCTAGCAGACGAACAAAGGGTATCATTTCCAGCCATTTGGGACCGAACAGCGTTTCGATCATCGGTGCTGCCGTTGTCGCGATGCCGACATACATCGGTGCCGCCACGAACATCGTCAGACGCACAGTGCTGACGAAAGCAGGCGCGACGACCGTGCCGCTATTCTTGAGTTCGACATAACTCGGAAACGCGACTTCGTTGAGTGGCGGAATGAACTTTGCCGTAAAAATCTGGGTAAGGAACAGTGCTTCGGCATACAGGCCAAGATGATAGGGGTCGAACAATGTGCCTGCGATGGCGATGTCGGCCTGGCTCTGAATGACCCACAGGATTTGCGAAACCAGCAGTGCGCCGCCAAATGCCATCGTCGACCGGCTGCCCCGGAAATTGAAGCTCGGGCGGATCCACAGGCGCGATGCGATCATCAGGCCGATGCCGCGCACGTAAAACATGACAAGCGGCGTGATGACGAGCGTCCACACACCGAGCCCCGAATAAGCGCAAGTCAGCGCCGTGGCAGCGCTCGTTACGGCTGCGGTAAAATTGGCAATCGCTTGTTTGCGGAAATCGAGGCCGCGTGACAGGACAGCTGTGGGCACCTGAATGAGCGGAGCCGCGAGATAGGATAGCGCAAGCACGCGGAGCATGTCGGCAACGACGGGCTGATTGAAATGTGCCGCGGCGATGGGCGCGATAATGACCTGCACCGTTGCCAGCATGACGTTGAGCAGGATCATCATGCCGAATACCTGCGCGATCTGATTTTCGTCCGCGGTATCCGATTGGACGAGCGCACTGGCAAATCCGCTGCCGTTGAACACGGCGAAAATAGCCGAGATGACCTGCGTCATCGCAAACAGGCCATAATTGGATGGATCGAGCATCCGCACGACGAGCAATGTCGCCGACCACATCACGATCTGTGCGACGATCTGGCTGCCTGACCGCCAGAATACGGCGCTGCGCACGCGATCGGCAAAGGCCGGGTCGGCGGACGCCGGATGGGTAGTGTTGTCGACCACGCGCGTCCCTTATGTCAGTATTGCCATTATTCGGTTAAGTCGTGTGACGGCAAGAGTGCTGGTGCGGCATACAGACCCGACCCACAATTCCGGGCCAACGAACGATATGACTGGTTGGTCGCCCTTTTGGGTGAAATAAATTTGCAAAAAGGGTGTTGACGCGAATCTCCTACAGCCCTAGTGCACTTTTCTGTCGCGGCGATGGACCAACGGTTCAACGATGCTTCTGCACTAGTTTCGGCGCCCGGTCACCCCGGTTAAAATTGGGGTATGGTTTGGCGTCGCTCTTTTGCGCTCTTTGACATTGTCAGTTTAGATGAAGGGACATGTGGGCGGCGGCTCCAGGTCCGACGGTTTTAAGGCGTCGGGTGCTTGGTTAAATTAGCTGTTACTCACAAGTCCTTCACGTATCCATAC
>JANLWD010000087.1:0-4339 GCA_031364345.1 Sphingomonas sp. | reverse complement strand
GCCTGCGGCTCCCACCACGCATTAGTTGAAGCTCCACATCGTCGCGCGCGGCAAGATCGCGCGCAGTCCCGAAGCCGATCTGGTGGCGCGCTATGCGCAGCGGATCGTCTGGCCGTTCGCGATCACCGAATTGCCCGAAGTTGGCGGGAAAGTTGCAGGCGTGCTGGCCCCGGCGAAGGTGGTTGCGCTTGATGAAGGCGGCGTGACGATGGGTTCCACCGCCTTTGCCAGACTGATCGAAAGCTGGCGCGACAGCGGCGGTCGCGAGGCGCGGTTTCTGATCGGCGCGGCGGACGGGTTAAGCGCAGACGAACGCGCGTCCGCGGACCTGATCTGGAGCTTCGGCGCAATGACCTGGCCGCATTTGCTCGTCCGCGCGATGCTCTGCGAACAGCTCTACCGCGCGACGAGCATTATCGCGGGGCATCCGTATCATCGGGAGGGTTGAGGGGCGCAAATGGTCGTCGACGCGCATTCTCCACACGGTGCGGCACCACGGCTCGCCCGGTAGAATTGGTCGCGTTTAGGATGGTTTGTAATCAGCCAGCGAATCCCCAACGGTGAACATAGACGGGCCAAGGTCGAGAAATATCACGAAAGCAGTATAGGTTGCGCTGAAATTAAGGTTGGTCACAGTAAGATTACCGGACTGATCAACTGCAAAAATGGGACGGTTTGCGCCTGAGATATCAAATTGTGACAGTATCGATATAATCGAAGTGACGCCCGCTCGCCCACCAATCCCCACGCTTGCTGCGATCAGAAAACGATAGTCGTAATTTGGCCCGACAATATGGATGTGAGCAATGCAGCTACCCATGTCAACGATGCTCCGCAGAACGGTCTCGCCAGATACTAACGTCTTTTTAATGCCGAATTTTTGGCGGGCCATTGCAGTGGAGCCATTGAAGTCGCCTCCTTCCGGTCCGACCCGTTTAATAAATGAGCCGCTCAACTTGACCTTGGGGCCGAGCCAAGCCGTGCCCAGCGTCAATACGTCACCCTGATGATATCCGACAGCGCCGGACCCGCCGAAGATCTCCGGCGCGGTCGAATAGGCCTGATTATCGGTGACTTCTATCGTGATTGTGCCGTACGTCAGATGCGCGAAGGATGACGCGGTGTTGACGATAATCCTGTTCTTGCCCTTAACCCAGACCTGGAAGTCCATCGGCGCGTGATAAAGCAGCGCCCCTCTATCGATAACGATTGCATTGGCCGGTGATCTTGAACCGTCCAAGTTGATACGACACCGGTTCAGCCCTGATCCATTGAAGCTCTCGGTCCCGCCAGTCACACGGTAGCGTACGGCACCAGCTCGAAGAGCGGAGGCAAAGCTGCACGCTGTGGCCTGCGCATATTCGGTAAATCCAGCCTCATTATGAAAAGTCAGGCCCCAAGTTCCGGCAGAAAAAGCGCAGGACTGGACATCGATGCCACACTGGTCGGCGATCTCGAGGCCTGTCGAATTTTTGCCAGTCCCGGCCATAAAATTGAAGCCTTCGACGCGGGCTTGGGTCAGGCGACCAGAGCCGCCCTTAATCTGCAGGGTAGGGCCGTCGGCAATTTCCGATCCGTTCAGTACTGTTCCGGCTTCCGCCAAAAAGTTGCAGCAATCAAAGCTCTGAGGCTTCACTAAGGTAGCGCTTGTCCGGTATACTCCGCGTGGCCAAAATAAATCTCTTTTAGCGTCAAGTGCGAATAAAATAGCTGCTGAGAGCGCGTTAAAGTCATCCGCCTTGCCATCACCAACAGCGCCAAAATGCTTCACCGAAAGCCTTTCCGGTGATTGGTTCGTCGTTATTGACGCCTCACCGCCGATCGCGTTCGGCCAGGTTGGCAGCGTTGCAGCCAGGGTCAAAAGACGTCGTCGATCCACACGAAGCGTTATTACGTGGCCAGTGCCTGCGCGCAACGGCAGAAAACCTTATCGAGCAGGGCCGGCAAATGAACCTGTGGCGCATCAAGGTGCTTGATATCTCCGGGGTTGGTCGGTGTGTTGAAAACGCTTCTTCCCTGCTTCGTCTCATTAACGAAGTGAATCCCTTGACAAAGCGAGGCCGGCCACGCCCTCAATGAAACAACCCTTGTCGTACAAAATCGCTGGCGCCCTATGATACTTCGATGACCGCCAAAAATCACTCGCGAGGACATAGCGATCGACCGGGGATATTATCCAAAACTTTGCAAATATAGGGGTGATATGAAGTGAACACCGGCGCGAATTCATCAGCGCTGCCCACGCCCCCCATCAACGCGACAGTCGTGACATCCGCTCCGGATGTTTCCCCGTAATACTCTTATAAAACTCGAATGCCGGCGCCATGTCCGCCGCATAATCGCCCGTCGGGATGATCACCGGCCCCAACCCGCCGACATTGCGGGCATAGTCCATGAACCCGCAGACGATCGGCACGCCAGCGCCGTGAGCGATGCGGTAGAATCCGGTGCGCCAGGCGCTGACCGAATTGCGCGTACCTTCGGGGGCGATGGTCAGGACGAAGTCGTCGCGGCTTGCGAACTCGGCGATCATCTGGCTCACCATGTCGCCTGCTGCTGCGCGGTCCACGGGCACGCCGCCGACTTCGCGCATGAAAGTGCCGAACGGCCAGCGAAAGATCGATTTCTTCGCCATGAAATGCGCCTCGACGCCAAGATCGTCGAAAAGCCCGAGGACATAGGGAAAGTCCCAATTGCTCGTGTGCGGCGAGGCGATGAGGACGAAACGGCGCGGCTCTGGCACAGTGCCGACCGCTTTCCAGCCACGCCGCCGATAAAGGAAAATCAGGATGCGGTGGACGATCCGGGCGGGCAAGCCGCGCTTCACCGCACCACCGCCACGTCCGCGCGCGCGGCCAGCCGTTCGAGCGCGGCAGCATGGATTCCGGGCGCGGTGGCGAGCACGCCGAACATTTCGCCCCTGGTCGAGTTGAACCGCAATGTCTGCCCGCGCGCATCAGTGACGATCGCACCGGCTTCCTGCGCAATGAGCGCGGCGGCCGCAATATCCCATTCATGACCCCAGCGCAGCGCGGCGAGCAGATCGGCCTCGGCGCTCGCGACCATTGCCATGCGCAGCGCGATCGAATTGGGTTTGAAAACCATCGTCAGGTCCGCATCAGCTTTCGGCAGTATTTCGGCGGGAACGCGCGCGCCGCGAAGCTCGGTCCGGGTGCTTGCCTTGAGTGTCACGCCGTTGCGCATTGCGCCCTTGCCCACTTCGGCGGCCCAATGCTCATCCCGCGCGGGAGCATCGAGAACGCCGAGCACCGCGCGCCCTCCCTCGACCAGCGCCACCGACACGCACCATCCGGGCCGCCCGCGCACGAAATCGCGCGTGCCATCGATCGGATCGACGACCCACACGCGCGACCGCATCAGCCGTTCGGCGCTGTCGGCGGTTTCTTCCGACAGCCAGCCTGCTTCGGGATCGAGATCGCGCAGCGCCGCGCGCAGCATGTCGTTGGCGGCGAGATCGATTTCGCACACGAGTTCGCCCGGCGCTTTGTCCCAGCTTTTGAATTCACCCTGCCAGCGCGACAGCGCCATCGCACCCGCAGCGCGTGCGGCGTTGCTGACCCGGGCGAGCAGGTCAGTCACCGGCGAGCGTCATCCCGTCAATCCGGAGCGTCGGGGTATTCGTGGTGTAACGCAACGTCAGGTCGTTTGCCGGCATTATGCGGCGGAACATGTCCTTGAGATTGCCCGCAATCGTGACTTCGGACACGGCGCTGGCGAGTTCGCCGTTCACGATCCGGAAACCCGAAGCCCCGCGGCTGTAATCGCCGGTCAGTCCGTTGACGCCCATGCCGATCAGTTCGGTGACGTAAAAGCCATCGGCAATGTCCGCCATCAGCGCGACCGGCGTCACGCTGCCTGCCTCCATGCGGAGATTGGTCGCGCTTGCGCCGGGAGCACCCGAAATCCCGCGCGCGGCATGGCCGGTGGGGGCAATGCCGATTTGCCGCGCCGATGCGGTTTCGGCGATCCATCCGGTCAAAACGCCTTTGTCGATGATTGTCGTCGGCTTTGTTGGCAGGCCCTCCGCGTCGAAAGCGCGGCTGCGGAACCCGCGGCGCAACCAAGGGTCATCGACAATCGAGACACTGCTGTCGAAAATCTGAGTGCCGAGCGCATCGAGTAGAAAGCTCGTCTTGCGCGCGATGCCACCACCCGAAATCGCACCGATCAGTGCGCCGATCAGCGACGGCCCGACGCGCGGATCGAACATGATCGTCATCGGCCCGCTTTTGAGGCGAACCGGATTCATGCGGCCGACCGCGCGCGTGCCAGCTTCGCGTCCGATCGCGGCGGCATCGTCAAGGTCGCTCAAGTGGCG
>JANLWD010000081.1:0-11978 GCA_031364345.1 Sphingomonas sp. | reverse complement strand
GACGCGGCGGGCCACCGCGAGCACGGTAGCATCGGCTACTCGTAAGTAGAACATTGTCTGTTTTGTTGGGGAGAGCGGACTGTCGGGTTTCAGGTGACTGAGCGCCCAAAGCCGCCGTTTACGCAGCGACTGTTGCAGCTGCCGCGCGGCTGACTTCGTGCATCAAAGGTCTGCAAGTCCTGCTGAATACCGTCCACCGAAGCCCGCCGCCTGCAGAGTCAGGGATTGGTAGGGCCGGAATTGCGAACCACATCGATGAAGCGGAGTACGTCTTCGTTCGTGATCCGCAAAGCGCTGCGCCAGTGTGCTCCCTTTGGCTCGAGACTCATCCTAAACAGCTTCGGTTCTCGCTGAAATAGCTTTGTACCGGTCTTAGCATTGTTGTGCTTCAGCAAGTTGTTCAAGTCGTTAAGCAGCGCCAATCCCTCGCTGTCGACCGGGTAGCCCAACTTGCGGACCTTGCGCCTCAGCCCACGAAAGTCGACATCTTGATCACTCGTCCAATCACGAGCCGTATACTCCCAGAAGTGGAAGATGCTGGACACGAAGGCTTCCCGAATGACACTCCGCGCCAGCGACTTCTGCATCGCCTCCCATTGCAGCTGGTGTCGTGTGCTGGCGATCAGTGCCCCGTTCTCATCATATTCGTCGTCGTCATCACCACTATCTATGTATCGATCGTAGGCGGCTTCGGCATCGCAGTGCGCTTTATCTATCGCTGCTATAGCCGCCTTAAAGGCTGCCTCGATCCGGTCCAGTTCGCTGCTAAACTGGAAGGCTCTCATACCAGGAATTTCGACCATGCTAAATGCTAGACTACAGGACTGGCGACAGCCAGCGACTTTCTCGCCGGTCAATTTCAGGATCGTTCTGTCCGCTACAAATCAAGTACGAGCGCAAGCAATCCATTTTGAACCAAAGTGAGATGAACGGACTACCGCTTTCAAACGACATTCATTCGCGACAAACGACCGAAAACTTGTCGCAAGCTGCCAAAGATCAGCCTAGTCCAGTTTAGTGACAGGGGAGGATTACCGATGGCCTACACTGATTATGAACTATCCGACATGCGCAAGATCACATCCCAGTGCCGCTTTTCGAGCGGGACGACCGACAGGCGGAATTGTTTGAACATTTGCATGTCCGCCAGCGCGGGTTCGGCTTTCATTGCCGCGAGCGTCACGGGCTTGGCGAGCGGCCGCACCGGCGCGACGTCGACAGCGTAGAACACGCCTTTGGGATCGGTCGCGTCGATATGCGCGAGGCCGACGACTTCCATGATGCCGACCGCCTCCAGCCCTTCGTTCGAGTGATAAAAGAAAATCGGATCGCCAAGCGCCATCGCGCGCAGATATATCCCGACCTGGTAATTGCGCGTTCCGTCCCAGATGGTCCTCCGGTCGCGAACAAGGTCGTCCCAGCTATATTTAGAGGGTTCGGATTTCATCAGCCAATGTTGCATCGCTGTGCCTTGCCAGTGCGGCGTTACCAGAGCAAGCCACGGGAATGACACGCAAACTCATTTCATCGGGATCGCCGTTCGAAGTTGCAGCAGGCTACTCGCGGGCCGTCGTTTGCGGAGATTGGTGCTTCGTTGCGGGAACAACGGGGCCCGATCCGGTTTCGCAAATCATGCCAGGCGACGTCATCGCGCAGACGCGCAACGCATTTGCGATAATCGAAGCGGCACTCGGCGAAGCTGGGTTCACCCTTGGCGACGTCGTGCGCGCAACTTATTATATCGTTGACGCTGGCGATTTCGACCGAATTGCGCCTGTGCTTGCGGAAAAATTTCACGATGTCCGCCCCGCGGCGACGATGCTGGTTGTTGCTGGACTGATCCGTCCAGCAATGAAAATCGAAATCGAAGTCACGGCCTATCGCGGCGGGTGACGAACGGCTAATCCCGTTGCATGTCCACGACTTTTACAATCGATACGTCGACGAGCCGCGCAAACCCAATGCCTGCGCCGATGAAGCGCCTGACCGTGCCGGCGATACGCGCGCGCAAGGCCGATGGCGTCACTGCCGAACCGCTGGTCATGCTGACGGCTTATACCGTGCGCATGGCGCAAATCCTCGATCCGCACTGCGACATATTGCTTGTCGGCGATTCGCTGGGTCAGGTGATTTACGGATTGCCGTCCACGCTGGCTGTAACGCTCGACATGATGTGTGCCCACGGTGCCGCCGTTGTGCGCGGAAGTTATCACAGCGTGGTTACTGTCGACATGCCGTTCGGCAGTTACGAAGAGTCGCCACAGCAAGCCTTTGCCAGTGCATCGCGTGTGATGGCCGAAACGGGTTGTGCCGCAGTCAAGCTTGAGGGCGGGACGGCAATGGCCGATACGATCGCTTTTCTGTCGGCGCGCGGCATACCCGTGATGGGGCATGTCGGATTGACACCTCAGGCCGTCAATCAGCTCGGCGGATATGGCGCGCGCGGGCGAAGCGATGCCGAATATGCCCGTATCCTCGATGATGCCAAAGCCGTGGCGCAAGCAGGCGCCTTTGCAATGGTCCTCGAAGGCGTCGTCGAGACGCTTGCCGATACCGTTGCCGCGTCGGTTGACGTGCCGGTGATCGGCATTGGCGCATCGGCACAATGTGACGGACAGGTTCTGGTTACCGAGGATATGCTCGGGCTCTTCGAACGGACGCCGCGTTTCGTGAAGCGCTATGCCGCGATGGCCGATTTCGTCGGTGAGGCGGCCGCTGCTTATGCAGCAGATGTGCGCACGCGGACGTTTCCGACGGCGGACCAGATATACAAGCCCAAGGGTTGAGTGCAGGGACTAGCCGTTCGCATGAACCGCCGCTAAGGCTCACCGACCCGAAATCCACGGAGCCTGTCGCTTTGGCCGTATCGCCGACCACAAATGAAGAATTCATCCGCGAAGTCGACGATGAATTGCGCCGCGAACAGGCGCTTTCGATCTGGAAACGCTATGGCCGCTGGCTCATCGCGCTCGTTGTCGGTGGACTTGCGGCGTTCGCCGCATTTTTGTGGTGGCAAAATGACGTCGAAACAAAGCGCGGCATTGAGGGCGAACAACTGAGCGCCGCACTCGAAGACGTAACAGCCGGCAATCTCGACAAGTCACGGCCCGAACTCGATAAGCTGGCGGGCTCGAAAACGCCGGGAGTCGCAGCGGCGGCACGCCTGACGAATGCCGCGATCCTTCTTGAAAAAGGCGATGTGAAAGCAGCCGTGGCGGCATATGGCACGATCGCAGCGGATGCATCGCTCGACCAGCCGTACCGTGATCTCGCGCTCGTGCGTCAGACTGCCGCGGAATTCGATCAAATGAAACCGGACGACGTTGTCGCGCGGCTTAAACCGCTCGCGGTGAAAGGCAATCCGTGGTTCGGAAGTGCGGGCGAGATGGTCGGGATATCCTATCTCCGGTCAGGTAAAACTGACCTGGCCGCTTCGATGTTTGCAGCGATCGCCAGTGACGAAGGTGTACCGCAGTCGATCCGCGACCGGGTCGTTCCGCTGGCGGGAAACAGGGGTGCCGATCCGGTGCCGGCAAAAGGCGTGAACACGAAATGATGAGGATCAATCGGGCACTGGTCGCGCTTGCGGCGCTGACGGCATTAAGCGGTTGCGCGGGCGGCTTGTTCAAAGGTTCGAAACCCAAAACCTCGCTGATCGGCGAACGTATATCGATCCTGACGTCCGAAAATGGCGTCGAAGTCGATCCGGCGCTTGCCGACGTCGCGGTTGTGTTGCCAGCCGCGGTCGCGAACGACAGCTGGACTCAATCGGGGGGTAACGCATCGAAGTCGATGGGGCACCCGGCACTCGGCGCAACGCTTGGCACGGCATGGAGCGCCAAGATCGCGGGCGCATCGAAAGAAGCACGGCTGGCGGCATCGCCAGTTATCGCCGATGGCAAATTGTATATCATGGACACGACCGCACGTGTGACGGCGTTTGATGCCAATTCGGGTGCGCGCTTGTGGAGCGTGCAGTTCGGCGAGGGTGGAAAAAACAGCGCGTCGCTGTTCGGCGGCGGCGTCAGCATCGAAGGCGCGTTTCTTTACGCGACAAATGGCCTCGGCGACATCGGTGCGCTCAATGTAGCCGATGGATCGGTTGTCTGGAAAAAGCGCCCCGGTGGCCCGTTGCGCGGCGCGCCGACGGTTGCACTCGGCAATGTCTATGCAATGAGCCAGGACAATCAGCTTGTCGCGTTGAAAGCAGCCGATGGCAATGTCGAATGGACCGAAGCAGCCGCAGTACAGCTTGCCGGAGTTTTTGGTGTTGCCGCGCCGGCCGTTGCGCAGGGCACTGTTGTTGCCGGCTTTTCATCCGGCGACCTGAATGCGTATCGTTACGAAAACGGCCGGACCGTGTGGCAGGAAGCATTGTCGCGAACGAGTATCAACACGTCGGTCGGCACATTGTCCGACATCGACGCCGATCCAGTTATTGATCAGGGACGGGTATTCGCCGTTGGCCAAGGCGGGCGAATGGTCAGCCTCGAACTCGTTACCGGACAGCGGTTGTGGGAAATGAACATCGCCGGAATCGCGACACCGTGGATTGCGGGCGAATGGCTGTATGTCGTTACTGACGAAGCCAAATTGCTGTGCATCGCACGCGCGACGGGCAAGGTGCGCTGGGCAACCGCTCTGCAGCGTTATCGCAAGGAAAAGTCGAAAAATGGCCCGGTCACATGGAGCGGACCGGTGCTGGGTGGCGATCGCCTGATCCTTGCTTCGTCCGAGGGCGAGATGGTCAGCGTCGGCGCGGTCGACGGCAAAGTCCAGTCGACGACGAAAATCGGTGCGCCCGTGTTCCTGTCGCCAGTGATTGCCAATTCGACGCTCTATGTTCTCGACAATTCGGGGAAGATTACGGCGTTTCGTTAAGGTCCATAATGCCGCTTCCCGTTGTTGCCATCATCGGACGCCCCAATGTGGGCAAATCGACGCTGTTCAACCGGCTGGTCGGGAAACGCATCGCGCTGGTCGATGATCGCCCCGGGGTCACGCGCGACCGGCGCGAGGGCGACGCGCATTTGCTCGGGCTCGACTTTCGCCTCGTCGACACTGCCGGTTTCGAGGATGAGGATGCCGCGACATTGCCTGGCCGGATGCGTGCGCAAACACAAGCCGCCGTCGATATGGCCGATGTCGCCTTATTCGTGATCGATGCGCGTGCGGGGATCGTTCCGCTCGATCAGGAAATCGCACGCTGGCTGCGCGGGTCGAAAACGCCCGTCGTACTTGTGGCAAATAAAGCCGAGGGGTCGAGTGGCGACGGCGGGTTCTATGAGGCATTTTCGCTCGGTTTCGGCAATCCAGTCGCGCTGTCGGCCGAACATGGCGAAGGCCTTGCCGATCTGTTCGAAGAATTGCTGCCTCATCTCGACCGTGAAGATGTCGTGGCGGATGTTGCAGAGGAAGTTGCCGAAGGCGGGCCTCTGAAGCTGGCGATCGTCGGGCGTCCGAATGCCGGTAAATCGACGCTCGTCAACAAATTGCTCGGCGAAGACCGGATGATTACCGGGCCCGAAGCCGGCATCACGCGCGATTCGATCAGCATCGAATGGGAATTCGAGGGGAGGGCAGTCCGCCTGATCGACACAGCCGGATTGCGCCGCAAAGCGAAAGTCGACGACAAGCTCGAACGGCTGTCGGCGGCCGATACCGCACACGCAATCGATTTTGCCGAAGTCGTCGTCCTTCTGCTCGATGCGACCCGCGGGCTCGAAGCACAGGATTTACGCATCGCCGACCAGATTTTCACAGAGGGGCGCGCGATGGTGATTGCGCTCAACAAATGGGACGTGGCCGAGGGGCAATCTGCGCTGTTCAATGGCGTGCGCGGTGCGCTCGATGAGGGATTTGCACAGGTAAAGGGCGTGCCCCTGCTGACCGTGTCGGCGGCAACGGGCAAGGGTCTCGATGTCCTGCTCAAAGTTGCATTCGAAACACGCGATGCCTGGTCGAAACGTGTGCCGACGGGCGAATTGAACCGCTGGTTCGAACGTGCGCTCGAAGCGAACCCGCCGCCCGCGCCCGGTGGCAAGCGGATCAAGCTGCGCTATGTCACGCAGATCAAATCGCGCCCGCCGAGCTTCGTGATTTTCGGGACGCGTGTCGATCAATTGCCCGAAAGTTACCGTCGCTACCTCGTCAACGGCATCCGTCGCGATCTCGGCTTTGGCGCCGTGCCCGTGCGGCTGACGTTCCGAGCACCCAAAAATCCGTTCGCTCCGACGCCCTGAGTCGGTCGAAGGTAACGTCCCCTTAACTTCACGCCGGTAGTTTTGGCTTGGGACAAATGGGGTCGTTCGCGGTTCCCAAGGGAGCGCAGCGTGGATAATTCCGCCGAAGAAATCATTGATTGGGCCGCGTTTCATACGGCACGCGTTGAACTGGGCAGCGATTTCATTCGCATCCTCGGTTATTTTCGCGAAGATGGCGCGAAATCGGTCGACGCAATCGAAGTCGCCGTCCGGGCAAATAATGCTGTTGCCATCGTGATGCCGGCACACACGTTGAAAGGCGAAGCACGTCAATTTGGTGCCGACGCTCTGGGTGATCTGGCCGAGATCATCGAAACACACGGGCGTCAGTGCATCGAATGGAATCATGAGCCCGACGGCGCGATCGAACATGTCGTAAAATTGCGGCCTCTGCTCAAAGCGACGCTCGAGGCATTTGACCGCGAGACAAATCCCCTCGCGGAGCGTCGCGGGTTCGGCAAGAAACCGGCAATGGTCAATAATCAGGGTTTCGGCAGGATTTAGTGGTCGGCAGGCACGGGCAAGCGCATCGTTTCGAATTTCCAGCGTGAAAGGCTGCGCCACAACCATTCCGCGGGGCCATAGCGAAACCGGTCGAGCCATGGCTTGGACCACAACAGCATCATGGCCCAGATCATCGCGACGAGCCCGTATAATTGCGCGCGGCCGAACTGTGCGAACATGCCAAGCCCGTAACCATAGAAAATCGTCGTCGCGACAACGCTTGTCGCCAGATAGTTCGACAGCGCCATGCGCCCCGCTGCGGCGACGCGCGCAACGAAGCGCGGCACCGCTCCGCTTTTGACGACGGCAATAATGACCGCGGCATGGGCAAGCGCGACGAACGGGCGCGCGATGAAAGCAATCATATCGCCGAATGCAACGATTGCCGGGTCAAACTCTGCGGTGACGATTCGGCGCGCGAGCATGATCATCACCGGCAGGGCAAATGCGTATCCAGCGACGATGACAACGGCATAGGCCCGGCCATTCCAGCTTCCCGCCAAAAAACCATTGCGGAACAGCAGCATGCCCAGACACAGAAAGCCGAGCACTTCGGGAAGCGTAAGCGGCACAACGACAGTTTGAAAAAATGCAGTGGTCCGCGCGCGCGTGTCGAACACCATTGTGATCGTGCCGCGGTAGCCAGCTACTTCGTCCCGCATCTCAGTCAGGTCGGGTTTTTCCTCGGCAATCCGCGCTTGCCATCGTGCCCGATCGGCCGCCGTTGCGGTCGGTGCCATTGCAGCAGTCCGCTTTGCGGCGAGCTCACCGTAACGCCCCGCATTGATTGCGGATTGCAGCATGAGCATCGCCGCGATGAACGCCCACAAGGCACGCGGCGGGGCGCGCCAGAAGATGAATGCGATCATGCCCGCGATCGAATATTGGACCAATATGTCGCCGAACCAGATCAGCCAGGCATGTGCCATGCCGATGACGAACAACCACATCATCCGCCGGTAATGCTGTGCCGCCGGGCCGGGACTGCGCGCGTCACCGGCGGCGCGGTCGGCAATCAGCACCATCGACGCGCCGAATAACATGGTGAACAGCGCCCGGAATTTTCCGTCGGCGAAGACGTAATTAATTGCCCACACTGCTTTGTCGATCGGAACGGCAACACCGAAAGCGGTCGGGTCCAGATAGGCCGCCGACGGCAAACCGAAAGCGACGATATTCATCAGCAATATACCGAGAACCGCAACCCCGCGCACAACGTCGATCGTGTAAATGCGCTCGCCAGGCGGCGTCACCTCATGCGTCCATCAGTGTCGGAAAAAATCCTTCATGAGCAGCGCGCAGGTCGTCGAGCGATATGCTTTGCGTTCCGCCCCCGTCGATCATGTCGAACCCGACGGCGTCGCCGCCGGTTCTGCCAAGCGAAATCGCAAAGATATTTGCGGCTGCGGCACGCTCGCGAACGATGGTCGGATCGGCAGTTGTGACGACGTATCGTCCCTGATCTTCGCCGAACAGGATCGCCGCGGGATTGTGAATTTGCGGCACGACGGGGACGATGACGCCGATGTTTCCGGCAAGCGCCATTTCGGAAAGCGCGACTGCGGCCCCGCCATCGGAACAGTCGTGGACGGCCGTGACCAGACCGTCGGCAATCAGCGACTGCACCAATTCGCCGGCACGACGTTCGGCGGCAAGATCGACTGGCGGTGGCGCGCCTTCTTCGCGGCCGTGCAATTCGCGCAACCAGATCGATTGACCCAGATGACCGACAGTATGCCCGAGCAATATGATGTCCTCACCGGCTCGCTTGAAGGCGATTGTCGCCGATTTCGACCAGTCTTCGAGCAAACCGACGGCTCCGATCGCAGGCGTCGGAAGGATGGCCGATCCGCCGCCGGTTGCCTTACTTTCGTTATAAAGCGAGACATTGCCACTGACGATCGGCGTATCGAGCGCAATGCAGGCTTGCGCCATACCCTCGAGGCAACCGACGATCTGCCCCATGATTTCGGGCCGCTGCGGGTTGGCAAAATTCAGGCAGTTGGTAATCGCCAGCGGCCGGGCGCCGACGGCCGATATGTTCCGATAAGCTTCAGCGACTGCTTGTTTTCCGCCCTCAAAGGGATCGGCAAAGCAATAGCGCGGCGTGCAGTCGGTTGTCATGGCCAATGCCTTTTGCGTGCCGTGCACACGAACGAGCGCCGCGTCGCCGCCTGACGGCCGCACTGTATCGCCGCCGACTTTCTGGTCATATTGTTCCCAGATCCAGCGTCGCGAAGCGATGTCGGGACTGGCCATGAGTGTTCGCAGATCGCCGATCAGATCGCTGCTGTCGGGTACATTGGCAAGTGGGGCGGGCGGTAGTGTTTTGACGAATGGCCGATCATAAAGCGGTGCGTCGTCGGCAAGCGGCGCAAGTGGAATATCGGCGACGACATTGCCGTTATGGACCAGAACCATGTGTCCGCCGTCGGCGAGCGGTTCAGTCACTTCGCCGATGACTGCGAAATCAAGTTCCCATTTCCTGAAAATTCCGGCGGCAAAATCTTCACGGCCGGGCTTGAGGACCATCAGCATGCGTTCCTGCGATTCGGACAGCATCATTTCATAGGCTGTCATGCCGGTTTCGCGCTGCGGTACCTTGTCCATGTCGAGGCGAATTCCGACTCCGCCCTTGCTTGCCATCTCGACGCTTGAACTGGTGAGGCCAGCGGCGCCCATGTCCTGAATGGCAACGATCGCGTCAGATGCCATCAATTCCAGACATGCCTCGATCAGCAGTTTTTCGGTAAATGGATCACCGACCTGAACTGTCGGGCGTTTCGCATCGGCATCGTCACCGAAGTCCGCGCTTGCCATCGTCGCGCCGTGAATGCCATCGCGCCCGGTTTTCGATCCGACATAGACGATGCTGTTTCCGACTCCGCTGGCGGCCGAATAGAAAATCTTGTCGGTGTCGGCGATCCCGACCGTCATTGCGTTGACCAGGATATTGCCGTCGTAAGCGCGGTGAAAATTGACTTCGCCACCGACTGTGGGAACGCCGACGCAATTGCCATAGCCACCGATACCGCTGACGACTCCCGCGATGAGATGACGCATTTTCGGGTGGTCGGGCGAACCGAAACGCAGTGCATTCAGGTTTGCGATCGGTCGCGCGCCCATCGTGAACACATCGCGCAGGATACCCCCGACGCCGGTCGCCGCACCCTGATAAGGCTCGATGTAACTCGGGTGGTTATGCGATTCCATTTTGAAAATCGCCGCCTGGCCGTCGCCGATGTCGATCACACCGGCATTTTCGCCAGGGCCACAGATGACCCGGGGTCCGGTTGTCGGAAGTTTTTTCAGGTGAATCCGCGAGGATTTGTAACTGCAATGTTCAGACCACATAACCGAAAAAATACCAAGTTCGGTAATGTTGGGCTCGCGTCCCATCGCGTCCAGAACACGTGCATATTCTTGAGGAGACAGGCCGTGTTCGGCGACGATTTCGGGTGTGATTTCGGACATCGTGACAGCTCTAGCGTCCCGTCGCGCTTACTGCCAATCCCGCACGTTCGCGGCCATCATGAATTCGCAGGTTATGCCTTGCAGGTTTGCGAACCCTTACCCGGCTGGCTCAGCGTGATGGTATTGCCTGCGACGGCCAGCGAATAGCCCTCGGCCGTCATCGGCTGACCGGCTTCGGCCGCTTCGAGCTTGGTTGCCGGGCCACTTTCGGTTGAACGGACATTCGCCATTTTGTCGCCCTGGAACAGATCGACATACGCAAGACTGCCGTCCTTGCACCGGTATGCCTTCGTCGATTTCAGCGCGGGCGGCAGCACGACTTTCGGCGCTTTCGCAAGTTCCTCTGCCATGTCGTCCTTGCGGCCGGCGATGACGGTTTCTTTCTGGCAAGCAGAAAGGACGAAAAGGACCGCGATGGCGGCGGCGGATGTTGTGCTTTTTTTCATACAGGAACGACATGCGCGGGTGACGCGATCACCGTCAAGACCAAAGATTACGGTGGCGCGCAATCGATGACAAAATGAACGTGTAACCGAAATGCCACGCCGTATGATTCTCTTAGCGAGTGCCGTCGTATCGGCTTGACCGCAACGCGTGCGATGGTCACGCCGCAAACTCTTTCCAAAACCGATCGAAAAATGGGGTCAAACAATGCGCCGCTCGCTGCTTTTCACTACTGGAATGTTGTCGGTTCTGTCCACGCCGGTTGCGGCGCAGGCCCCGGCTGAGCTTGGCGCAGGCGACATCACGGTGACAGCACAGCGGCGCGAGGAAAAGCTGCGCGATGTGCCGTCGTCAGTGGCTGTCATTTCGGGCGATGCGCTTGCCGCGGTCCAGGCCGGGGGAACCGATATTCGTGGCCTCGCGTCACGGATTCCCAGCCTGAACGTCGAAAGTTCGTTCGGGCGCACGTTTCCGCGCTTTTATATCCGCGGACTTGGCAATACCGATTTCGACCTGAATGCGTCGCAGCCGGTCAGCCTTGTTTATGACGACGTCGTCCTCGAAAATCCGATCCTCAAAGGTTTCCCGATTTTCGACCTGCAGCGGGTCGAAGTTTTGCGCGGGCCGCAGGGCACGTTGTTCGGGCGCAACACGCCGGCAGGGATCGTCAAGTTCGACAGTGTTAAACCAGGCGGCACGCCGGGCGGCTATGCCAAGGCCTCGGGCGGCAGCTACGGCGCGTTCAGCTTTGAAGGCGCGGCCGGCGGCGATGTGTCGGACACTGTCGCGGTGCGCGCATCGACACTTTATCAGCGGCGTGACAATTATGTCGACAATGTCGGTAACGGCGTGGGCGGCAACGACCTCGAAGGCTTCGAAGATGTTGCTGCCCGGTTGCAACTCCAGTTCAAGCCGAGCGAGACGCTGACGGTTCGTCTGGTCGGACAACTGCGCACCGAAGACGGGACGGCGCGGCTGTTTCGCGCAAACATCTTTGCCAAGGGCAGCAACGATCTGGTCGGTCTCGGCGGCAAGGGGACGCCGTTTGACCGCCGCAAGGTCCGCATCGACGGGATCAACTTTCAGAAACTCAATACCTATAATCTTGGCGGGACGATCGATCTCGACCTTGGCGGCGTAACGCTGACATCGGTCACGTCTTGGTGGAAAGGCGATCTGCGCAGCCGCGGCGATATCGATGGTGGTTTTGGCGAGAGCTTCCCCGGCGGTGGTTTCGACCCGACGGCAGGGCCAGGCATCATTCCGTTCAAGGCGCAGTCGCAGGACGACATT
>JANLWD010000049.1:0-2061 GCA_031364345.1 Sphingomonas sp. | reverse complement strand
GATGAGCACTGGCGCGTCGATGGCGAAAGCATAAGTTTGCTGTAGAGTTATGATGACGCGGGCTCGGTGCTGGTGAGGCTGAATTCGCCAACAAAGCGACGTTTGACGGGGCGTCTTAGCTAACCAAAACCTGTCGCCTGTTCAGCGTCTAAATTGTGAGGCATTTGCTGGACAGTCTGATACGTCCAGGTTCAGCGCTCGAATTAGCCTAATCGCAATTCCCGGTAAGTTGATTTGTTTGGCGCCTCACAACAAGTCTCCGGCCGGCAGTATCATCAAAGCTCTGATGCAATGCTGCAATTCACACAGATTTTTGCGCCCCCAACCATTTTGTGCGTTGACTTGATCAACGAAGTGGCGACGTTCATAACACAGATCAAACATGGGTTTTTGGGGGTCACTTGCGTAATCGTTACTTGATTTCAGCAATCGCTTCAGTCCTCGCGTTATCGGCGTGTGGAGGAGGTGATAGCGGAAGCGCTCCCGGTGCGACTTTGCCGCCGCCAACGCCAGCACCGCCGCCCCCGCCGTCCCCCCCAGTGACGGCAACCGCACGTGTATACGCCACGTCGCAGGCGACGGGCATCATCGAATTTACAAACGGCGATATCGACACATTTGGGCAGTATTGGACGCTTGGATTTACCGCGCGAGATGGTCGCTATTACCCCGGGCATGCCAATGCTATTGCGGCATTTACGGGCATCGGCGGCGCGCCCGGCGCCAATGCTGGCGGCGATTATGCGCTCACATTCAAACGAACTCTCGTCGTCGACCATGAAACGGGTGTTCGCATTGCAATGAACGCGCCTGCCAATGTTCGCATGGTTACGCCGGTCACTGCGATGCTCGTTGCGCCCGGAAGCGACGCGACCAAACTGAAGACCCAGCTCGGTATTAACAGCAGTCTGTTCAGTATGGTAGCCGACCCCGATCTGGGAACCTACGACGCGATTGCAGAAACGTCATCGGGCGATCCAGCAAGAGCCGCTGATGCCGCGAGAATGCATGCAGCAAATCTGCGCGTCTTGACGATAATGAGTTCCTTGGTCGCAATCACGAACGGTGGCGGATACAGCCAACCAGGCATTGACTTGAGTTATGGAGACAATCGTCCCGGCATTACGCCCACAGAGGCGGTCGCGACGCGATGTTTATCAGCGGCGCCAGCGGCCTTCATTTTTCAGAATGATCGGATGTCATCAATCATCCAATGCTATCTGCGCAATGTAGGAATTACGCAGCCAGCGCCGCCAGCGTATCTGCAATTAAGCGCAACCAAAGTTTCCGCCATCGCACGTTTGATCAACGGGTATGCCGCAGCAATGCCCGTACGGCTCGAAACGTCGGTCGAAAAGGCGCGTTGGCTGCTCGGGATCAACGGGTATCTGCGACCGATGATCGGTCGCGTTGTAACAGACGCCACCGACAATGCTGCGCAGGCGGTATTAGCTATAGGTGCAATCTCACCGGTCATTATCGCGGAAACGGGCCGTTATACGGAGTTCTACAGATATAATGACACTGGGCGTTATATGCCTTCGCCAGACTTTTTCGTAATTGTGGGATCAAATACACTGACTTTCACCGAAGCGGATTTCACAAGCAACGATGCCGTGCTGTCGAATGAAAAATTCAATACGCGTGGCTATGACCGAGCGGGAGGTTCGCTTGTTTCTGTCGCGGTCCCGGCGTTGAATGCCTCGGAGCTATCAGTCGCAAAGGATAATACGGGGACCTACACAATAACGGCGCTTAACTCGTTCAAGGGCGCGACCTATTTTGATTATGTGGTTAAGGCTTCAAATGACGAACAACGAACGACGCGCGTCTATGTTCGGGTGATGTGAGAGGGTCACCAAGCAGCCGTTGCCAACATTGCGGTCGTTCAAGCCGTTCGAGGGATTGCCTGTAAGCTGCCGGACGTTCATCGCCCTATCGCACAGTAGCCTCCCGCCTAACTTATGCTTAAGCTAAGATACAGAAAACGATCTGCAGCCTCCGCAATCAGGGCACCTCAAATAACGGAAGCGTGCCCACATCGCGCTCAACAGCAGCGAA
>JANLWD010000001.1:0-4432 GCA_031364345.1 Sphingomonas sp. | reverse complement strand
CGCCAGAGGATGGGTACAGGCCAACTTGCTGAGCAACGACCGGACGGCAGTCGTTGTCGGCGGCATTCGCGAACTGCGCGCAAATGCCGATGCACGTGCAGCGGTCGTGTGGCGCGCCGAACCCGGTGTTGTCGGACGCATTAGCCAGTGCGCGCGCGGATGGTGCCTTTTCGATGCCAAGGGTCGCACGGGTTATGTCCAGGCCGGCCACCTGTGGGGTGTTGCCGCTGACGAGCGGTTGCCGTGACGATCCGTTCGGCGTGACGGTCGACGCCATTGCGTGGGCATCGGGAGGTGCGCTGGCGGGACTTGTCGCGGGAAGTTTCATTGCGACAATTCTGATACGCTGGCCGCAGGGTCAGTCTTTAGGTGGCCGATCGCAGTGCGATTCATGTGATCATATTCTGTCGGTCCGCGATTTGCTGCCCCTCATCAGTTGGCTAGCCACCGCTGGAAAATGTCGCATTTGTGCCACACCGATTGACTGGCGCCATCCGGCAATCGAAGTGGCGGCCGCGCTGATCGGTGCCGTTGCCCTCCTGACCGTACCGGGACCTGAGGGCGCGGCAGGGGCGCTGTTCGGGTGGCAATTGCTGGCACTGGCCGCGCTCGACGCCGAACATTATTGGCTGCCCGATCGGCTGACTGTGCTTCTGGCCGTCACGGGGCTGGTGGCTGGAGCCGTCGGCCTTGGGGTCGATGTGCCGTCACGTGTGATCGGTGGCGCAGTGGGCTATGGAGTGCTATTTTTCGTCGCCTACACCTATCGGCGCATTCGCGGACGCGACGGTATGGGGGGCGGCGACCCCAAACTGTTCGGCGCAATCGGTTGCTGGATCGGGTGGCAAGCATTGCCCTTGGTCCTCGTCACGGCGAGTGTGCTAGGTTTAGTCGTAGCGCTACTGGCATCTGTTCGCGGAAAGACGATCGGCGCGGCGACACGCCTGCCGCTGGGTGCGTTGATGGCAACGACGGCATTTCCGTTATGGATCTTGCTTTCGCAACGCTGAAGCGGCTCGCGCATTGGTTTCGATGATGCCGATTTCCGGCGCGCCGTGCGGCACGATCCAGCTGCCGCCGACACAAAGGATCGACGGTTCGGAAAGCCAGTCAGGCGCGGTTGATGCCGTGATGCCGCCGGTCGGACAAAATCTTACCTCGCGAAAAACGGTGGCCAAAGACTTCAGCGCCGGTAATCCTCCCAAAGCCGTTGCCGGAAAGAATTTGAAACGCGACAACCCATGCTCGAGCCCGCGCATGATATCACCCGCATTCGCGATGCCCGGTAGAAATGGAATGTCGCGCTCGATTGCGGCGTTTGCGAGCGCCTCGGTGAAGCCCGGGCTGACGATGAAGCGGGCACCGGCCGCAATACTGGCGTCGAGACTGTGCGAGTTAAGCACTGTCCCAGCGCCGACAATTGCGCCGTCGACTTTTGACATTTCGGAAATGACTTCGAGTGCGGCTGGCGTCCGCAACGTGACTTCGAGCACTGGCAATCCGCCGCGCACCAACGCTTCGGCAATGGGTCGGGCGTGGGCGGCGTCATCAATAATGAGAACCGGGATGACCGGTGCTTTCCGCATGATCTCGTCGATCGTCATTGGCCGTGTTCCATTGCAAAAGCCGCCGCCGCCCCGAAAAGACCGGGCTGGTCGAGCGTGATTTGTTTGATGGGGATAGCCGCCATCATGGCTTCGAATCTTCCTTTGGCTGCAAAGCGTTGGGCAAATCCTGATTGCCGAAGATGTGCTGCGATACGAGCGCCGAGGCTCCCTGCGATGACGACAGCATTTGCACCTTGAGCAAGCGCGAGATCGCCGGCCACCGAACCAAGGCTCATGCAAAAACGATCGAGCGCTGCGACAGCGAGACTGTCACTCCCGTCAAGCGCGGCGGCCCACAGCGCTGCATCGTCGCTTGCGGCTAAACTGCGTCCCTCTAAATGGGCAAGGGCGTCATAAACCGAGCGCAGTCCGGGGCCAGAGATGATACGTTCTACAGATACCCGGCGAAAGCGCTTTCGCAGATGTTCGAGGAGCCCATCCTCGAACGCGTCGAGTGGTGCGAAGTCGAGATGTCCGCCTTCGGTTGCAACGACCTGATAACGCCCGACCTCGCGAACGACTTGCGCGACGCCAAGGCCGGTTCCCGGTCCCAGTACGCTGGTCACGCCGGTGTCGGGAATGGGAATGTCGGGGCCACAGATATGACGAAAATGCTCTGGCGCCGTTTGGGCAACCGCATGTCCCACAGCTGCAAAATCATTGATGAGTATGAAGCGATCGACACGCAATCGTTGGGCGATAAGTGCGGGGCGGATTGCCCAATGGCTGTTGGTCAGTTGCAAAACATCGCCCGCAACGGGGCCGGCAAAAGCAATCGCTGCACAAGTCGGCATTTTGCCGCCGATCGTCGCGCCGTAGGTTTCCCATGCTGTTTGAAAACTCGCGTGTTCGGCGGTTTTGAGTGTTACGATGTCGCCAATCGCTGTCACACGACCATTGTTCACTTGCGCTACTGCAAATCGGGCATGCGTGCCGCCGATGTCGACAGCAACGACCTGTGTCACAGTGCAGCCGCCGACAGCATCGCTGAGGCGCCGCATTCGGCGTCGTCGGTTCCATGGCGCATGAAATTGAACAGTTCGCGACCGACACCCTGATGCGGGGAGGGGCATGTTGTCCGTTCACGCGCCGCAAGATCGGCCTTCGTCGTAATCGATCCTGCTACTGCGTCGATCCGGACGATGTCGCCGTCCACAAGATACGCAAGCGGACCACCGAGACCAGCTTCGGGGATCGCGTGGATCGCTGCTGGCACTTTGCCCGATGCCCCCGACATGCGCCCGTCCGTGACCAGAGCGACCGTAAAGCCCTTGTCCTGCAACACCCCTAGGGCTGGCGTGAGCTTGTGAAGTTCGGGCATGCCGTTGGCGTGCGGACCCTGAAACCGGACAACGACGATAACGTCGCGATTGAGTGTGCCTGCCTTGAATGCTGTCAGGACGTCGTTTTGGTCCGCAAAAATGGCACAAGGCGCTTCGACGATCAGCCGGGTCGGATCGACCGCACTGGTTTTAATAATTGCACGACCCAGATTGCCTGTCAGAAGCCGCATGCCGCCATCTTTAGAAAAAGGATTGGCGACCGGTCGGACCATTGTATCGTTGCGCGGCGTGACTGTCGCGGGTTGCCAGATCAGCGTGTCGTCAATCAGGACAGGTTCCTGACCGTAATCGGTCAGGTCGGCGCGCGCCACGGTCATGATGTCGCGGTGAAGCAGACCAGCGTCGAGCAATTCGCGGATAACAAAGCCGATGCCCCCGGCGTGATGAAAGTCGTTCACATCCCCCGAGCCGTTGGGATAGATGCGTGCTAGCATCGGGACCACCGATGACAGCCGATCGAAATCTTCCCAATCGATGATGATCCCCGCCGCGCGCGCGATCGCGGGAAGGTGGATGGCATGATTGGTCGACCCGCCGGTTGCCAGCAACCCGATGCAGGCATTGACGATTGCCTTTTCATCGACGCACCGGGCGAGCGGTCGATAATCGTCGCCGTCCCATCCGATTGCCGCCAGCCGGTGCACTGCGGCGCGTGTCAGTTCCTGACGCAGTCTGGTTCCAGGATTTACGAAGGCGCTGCCGGGCATGTGCAGGCCCATCACTTCCATCATCATCTGGTTCGAATTGGCGGTACCGTAAAAAGTACAGGTCCCAGCGTCGTGATATGACGCCGACTCGGCTTCGAGCAATTCAGCCTTGCCGACTTTGCCTTCAGCAAACAATTGGCGGATCCGGACTTTTTCCTTGTTGGCGAGGCCCGACGGCATCGGCCCGCCAGGAATAAGGATCGTCGGCAAATGGCCAAAACGCAGCGCGCCGATGAGCAAGCCCGGCACGATTTTGTCGCAAATGCCGAGCATTGCGATGCCCTCGAACATCGCGTGACTTAACGAAACGGCAGTCGATAACGCAATGATGTCACGGCTGAACAAGCTGAGTTCCATGCCCGCCTGGCCCTGTGTCACGCCGTCGCACATTGCGGGCACACCGCCCGCAACCTGCGCTGTCGCGCCGACCTCGCGCGCAGCGATTTTGATGGCTTCGGGGTAACGGCCATAAGGCTGATGCGCCGACAGCATGTCGTTATAGGCCGTGACGATACCGATATTGATGGCGCTGCCCTGGCGAATTGCGGGTTTGTCTTCCCCCGATGCCGCAAATGCATGCGCAAGGTTGCCGCACGACAGCGATGTGCGGTTGGTGCCTGCCGCGCGTTGCTGCTCCATCAGCGAAAGATAGGCATCACGCCCCGTTGCCGATCGCGCGACGATCCGTTCGGTCACCGATCGGATCACGGGGTGGAGATCAGTCATGCCACGACGCCCCGTCGCGTTCGATCATGCCGATCACGGCCGACGGCCC
>JANLWD010000325.1:0-4593 GCA_031364345.1 Sphingomonas sp. | reverse complement strand
TAATAGCCCTTCGCCTGTTCGAGGATTTTCTTGTGCTTTGCGCGCGTCGTAACGCCGCGTTTTACCCGTGCCATGTCTCAGGGCCTCCCTATTTCAGGCCGTAAGGCGCCCAGCACTTGACGGTGCTGGTGTCGGCCTTGGACAGTACCGAAGTGCCGCGGTTCTGGCGGATATATTTTGCGGTATGATGCGTCAGGCGGTGGCGCTTTCCGGCGACTCCGTGCTTCAGCTTACCGGTCGCGGTCAGCGTGAAGCGCTTCTTCACACCGCTCTTGGCTTTCAGTTTGGGCATTTTCGTCCTTTCGAATGACGTCCCTGAAGTCGCCTTGGCAGCCCTTTCAGCCAGGCGATTCTTAGCGGGTCGTGCTTTGAAGCTGTCGCGGCTAGTCGGATTAGCCCGAAAAGGCAAGCGCTTCGAGGACATCCTCAAGCCGTGCGGGATCGCCGAGTGCGATCACGTCTCCTGCGCTATCGGCATTCAGCGGATCGCCCGACCAGTCGCACATCGTGCCGCCGGCGCCTTCGACAATCGGGATCAGCGCCGCGAAATCATGGAGTTTCAGGCCAGCCTCGACCACGACATCGACATGGCCGCTCGCGACGAGTCCATAATTATAGCAGTCCCCGCCATAGATGAGCCGCCGCCGCGCAACTTTGCTGGCGAGCGCAAGGAATGACACGGCCTGATCGTCGCCGAAAAGATGCGGCGACGTCGTTGCAAGCAGTGCCTGATCAAGCGAGGCGCAACGGCGCGTGCGTGCCGGTGCCCCGTTGAACATCGTCGGCTTGCCGGTCACGCCGACCCACCGTTCTTTGGCGATCGGTTGGTCGATCACGCCGAGGACCGGCCAACCTTCGACCATCAGCGCAATCAGCGTGCCAAAGATGGGTCGCCCCGCAATGAAGCTCGTCGTGCCGTCGATCGGATCGAGAACCCAGACTCGACCCGTGGCGCCGGACTTTTCGCCATATTCCTCGCCGATGATTCCGTCGCGCGGATATTCGGCTTCGATGATTTGGCGCATTGCCGCTTCGCCCGCGCGGTCGGCATCGGTCACGGGCGAGGCATCGGCTTTATCTTCGAGCGCAAATGCGGCGCGAAAGAAGGGCCGGATCGCCTCGCGCGCAGCATCGGCCATGGCCAATGCCAGATCGATGTCGCTTGTCCGCATCAGCGCCTACTGATCCAAAATAGCATGCGCGCGGACAGGAAACGTCCCCATCCCTTTGATCCGCGGTGGCGCCGCGAAGAACCGGAAGCCTTCGTCCGGCAACCGGGAAAGGCCGGTCATATGTTCGACAATCGGAATGCCTGCGCCCAGCAGGATCGTGTGCACCGGTCGTGTCGCGCCCGAAATATCGTCGATATTGTGCGAATCGATCCCGACCAGCGCAGCACCGCCATCGCGTAATGCCTCGGCAGCGCGCGCCGTCAGAAACGGATGCCCTTCGAAATAGGCATCGGTGCGCCAATGCCGGTCCCACCCCGTATGGATCAGGACGGCAAAGCCGCGGATGTCGATTCCCGAAAAACTATCCGTATCGATTTTGCTTGCGGCATCGGCCTCGATCCGCACAACCCGTCCCGGAAGCGCACTCAGGCATTCGAGTGGCAGTGCGGCAAGGTCGTCGCCGTCGGCATACCGGTGGAACGGCGTGTCAAGGTAAGTGCCCGTATTCGACACCATGTCGATGCGGCCAATCTGAAATTCGGTGCCGGGGGCATAATTATTCCGCGAATCAGCACGCGACAGATAATCGCAGATGATCGGCGCAGGCAGCCCCTTGTAGGTGATCATGCCGTCTTCGATGACGTGATTCAGTTCGACGAGGCGCGCTTTGTCGATCATCAATCGAACAGCGACGATACACTGCTTTCGTCGGCGATGCGTTTGATTGCTTCACCGAGCAGCGGCGCAATCGTGAGCGGACGGATCTTCTTGGTTTCGTTCATGCCGTCGGGCAGCTGAATCGAGTTGGTGATGACGAGTTCGGTCAGTTCAGATCCCTCGACTCGCGCCACGGCTCCGCCCGAAAGGACACCGTGCGTGACATAGGCGACGACACCCGCCGCGCCGGCTTCCTTCAGAGCAGACGCGGCATTGCATAACGTGCCTGCCGAATCGACGATGTCGTCGATCAGCACGCAAAAGCGCCCCTCGACATCGCCGATGATGTTCATCACTTCGCTTTCGCCCGCTTTCTCACGGCGCTTGTCGACGATGGCGAGCGGTGCGTTGTTGAGGCGTTTGGCAAGCGCGCGGGCACGCACCACGCCGCCGACGTCGGGCGATACAACGGTGATGTTGTCGCTGGGGAAACGCGCCTGAATATCCGCGGACATGACCGGCGCCCCGAAAAGATTGTCGGTCGGAATGTCGAAAAATCCCTGGATCTGTCCGGCGTGCAGGTCGACCGACAGCACCCGGTTTGCGCCGGCAACCGTGATCAGATTGGCGACAAGCTTGGCCGAAATCGGTGTGCGCGGCCCCGGCTTGCGATCTTGCCGGGCATAACCGAAATAGGGGATGACTGCCGTAATCCGCTTGGCCGATGCCCGTTTCAGCGCATCGATACAGATCAGCAATTCCATCAGATTGTCGTTTGCGGGAAAGCCCGTCGATTGCAGCACGAACACATCTTCGCCGCGGACATTTTCGTGGATTTCGACGAAAACTTCCTCATCGGCAAAGCGCCGCACACTTGCCTTGGTCAGCGGGATTTCGATGTAATCGGCAACGGCTTGCGCAAGCGGCAGGTTCGAATTGCCTGTCAGCAATTTCATGATGCGTCAGGCCCCCGTTGATGCCGCGTTGTCGGGCGTTCCCTAGTCCGCCAACGCGCGCTAGGGAAGGGGGATGACCGCCAAGGAAACCACGCAGCTAAAGATCGCTTTCGCTCAGTTGCCGCAACGCGTGGGCGACCTGCGTGGCAATGCCGATGCCATGTTGAGCAAGCGCGCCGAAGCGCGCGATGCTGACCTTATCGTTTTCCCCGAAATGCAACTGATTGGCTACCCTGCGGAGGACATGATCGAAAAGCCCGCGCTATCGGTGCAGGCGTCGGTTGAATTGCACCGGCTGGCGCGCGCGACCGCTGATGGCGGTCCGGCGATGCTGGTCGGCACACTGATCCGCGAAGGCGATACGCTGTACAATTCGGTCGTTCTTCTCGACGGCGGATCGGTTGCAGCGGTGCGGCACAAGCACGAGCTGCCGAATTATGGCACTTTCGACGAAAAGCGCCATTTTGATGCCGGCCCGTTGCCCGATCCCATCGAATTTCGAGGCGTAAAAATTGGCGTGCCGATCTGCGAGGACAGCTGGTTTCCGACGGTGTGCGCCAACCTGAAAGCAAAAGGGGCCGAGCTGTTCATCGCCCCGCACGGCAGCCCGTATGAAATCGACAAGGATGATTTGCGCGCGACCAGCGTGATCGGTGCGCGCGTCCGCGAAAACGGATTACCGATGGTGTTTTTGAACCGCGTCGGCGGACAGGATGAGCTGGCGTTCGATGGCGCTTCGTTCATCCTCAACAGCGACGGCAGTCTCGCGCATCAGCTGCCCGATTGGGAAGAAGCAGTGCGGATGACGCACTGGGAACGGCGCGATGGGGGCTGGCATTGCGTCATTGGCGACATCGTCGCACTCGAACCGCATCCGTCCGACCTTTATCATGCGATGATGATCGGCCTGCGTGATTATGTCGACGCAAACCGGTTTCCCGGTGTGATCCTCGGGCTGTCGGGCGGCATCGACAGTGCGATTTGTGCTGCAATTGCCGCAGACGCACTCGGCCCCGACCGGGTGTGGTGTGTCATGCTGCCGAGCCGCTTTACGTCACAAGCAAGCCTCGACGATGCTGCGGCCTGTGCAACGATGATCGGATGCAAGCTCGACACCATCCCGATCGCGCCTGCCGTCGAAGCCTATGACGTCATGCTGTCGGGGTCATTCGCCGATCAAGACTATGATTTGACCGAGGAAAATATCCAGTCGCGGATTCGCGGCGTCACGTTGATGGCACTCAGCAACAAATTCGGGCCGATGCTGATCACAACCGGCAACAAGTCCGAAATGGCAGTCGGCTATTCGACGATTTATGGCGACATGGCGGGCGGATACAATCCGATCAAGGACGCCTACAAGATGACGGTGTTTGCACTCGCACGCTGGCGCAATGCAAACCGCCCGCGCCTCGGATTGGGGCCCGTCGGTCCGGTGATGCCCGAAACCATCATCACAAAGCCGCCGAGCGCCGAGCTCCGTCCCGATCAGAAGGATTCGGACAGCCTGCCCGATTATCCGGTGCTCGATCCGATCCTGATGGCGCTGGTCGAAGAGGAACTCTCGGTCGATGACGTTGCGGCGCGCGGATTCGATCGTGACACCGTCGCGCGGATCGAACGGCTGCTCTACACAGCCGAATATAAGCGGCGGCAGGCACCGCCCGGCGTCAAGCTCGGGAAAAGGAATTTCGGCCGCGACCGGCGCTATCCGATCACCAACGCGTTTCGCACGGCATGACTATCACGACGCGCTTTGCTCCGTCACCGACGGGTCGATTGCATGTCGGCAACATCCGTGCGGCGCT
>JANLWD010000322.1:0-1515 GCA_031364345.1 Sphingomonas sp. | reverse complement strand
GCATAGCGTTTGAGCACATCGCATTGCTCGCCGCTGCGCCCTTCGTGCGTGATGATATCGGGCTTATATGCCGCCAGCTTGTCGAGCAGCGGCACCAGCATCGCAGGCGTGACGACTGTCTTGATCTGGCCCAGATGCGTGCTGCCGATCGTCAGCACTTGCGTCGGCGGGCCGATATGCTGGCCCCTCCAGCTGCGCGGATCGAATGCCGGGGTTTGCGCCGCCACTGCGCTCGCCGTGACCATCGCCATTATTGCCAGACCGAACCGTAACATCCCCGCCTCCCCTGTTTTCGATGGCTGTATTACCCGGACGATACGCCGGATCAAGCGCCAAGATTGCACCTTGCGCCGTGCGCGCTATGGGATGCGCATGACAACTGACCGCATTTACACCGCTGCGCTTGCCGTGATCGGCGACGAGATTTTGTCGGGCCGCACGCAGGACAAGAATATCGCGCAGATTGCGCTCTGGCTGAACCTTCAGGGTATTCGCCTTGCCGAAGTTCGCGTCGTGCCCGATGTCGAGGACGCCATCATCGAAGCCGTGAACCAGCTGCGCGCGCGCAACGATTATCTGTTCACGACCGGCGGCATCGGGCCGACGCATGACGACATCACGGTCGATGCGATCGCCAAGGCTTTAGGCGTTGCAGTCGTCCATCATCCCAAAGCCGTCGAAGTCCTGCAAAGCTATTATGAAACGCGTGGCGGCGCGAGCGAAGCGCGGCTGCGCATGGCACGCGTGCCCGACGGCGCAACGCTGATTGAAAACCGCATGTCGGGCGCGCCGGGCATCCGCCATGGCAATGTCTTCATCATGGCGGGCGTGCCGCATATCACATCGATGATGCTCGAGGCGCTCTCCGGCACGCTCGAGGGTGGCAAGCCGCTGCTCAGTGAAACCGTCGGCTGCTGGGTCGCCGAAAGCGAAGTGTCGGACTTGCTGCGGATCACCGAAAAAGCGCATGCGGGTTGCCAGATCGGCAGCTACCCGTTTTTTCGCGAAGGCAAAGTGGGCGCGAATTTCGTGGTGCGCTCGACCGAGCCGGATCGGCTCGATGCCTGTGTGGCGGCACTGGTCACCGGATTGGGCGCGACCGGCCGCGAAACTGTCGCTGGCGGGATTTAATCGCGCGCAAAAATCTCGGCGTGCGGCATGGTAATGCCAAGATCGGGCAGCGGGATGTCGAAATCGCGCGCAAAATCCTGATCGGTCCACGCAGCGGGACCCGTGCGCGCGATCATGCGAACGGTTTCGGTCATCGGATCGATGAACAGAATAGTCGTCAAAGTCGGAATTGCCCGATACTCACTGAGCTTTACCCCAAGATCGACCGCGCGCGTCGTTGGCGATAATATTTCAACAATCATGCGCGGATCATCGACGGCTTTGGCTTCATCATCAGCCGACCGGTCGCCGCACAGGACCGTGACATCGGGATAGCGCAGCGCGATATCACTCGTCCTGACGCCGAGGTCCGAACCGAACGGCTTGCACCCCGAACCGCGCAAG
>JANLWD010000285.1:0-2413 GCA_031364345.1 Sphingomonas sp. | reverse complement strand
GTGCCGCCCGCGCCGGCATTGACTTCGATATAAGTGTCGTTCGCATCGGCCTCACCGGCAAGCAGCGCGGCAACCTTGTCGCGCTCGGCACGCTCGGCCATCGCGGCCAGCTGCGCGGCACCATCGTCGACCATGGCTTCGTCGCCCTCGGCTTCGGCCATCTCCATCAGTTCGACCGTATCATCTAGCTCGGACTGAATGGCGCGTGTTGCCCCGATCGCTTCTTCGAGCCGGCGCCGTTCGCGCATGACGACTTGCGCAGCTTTGGGATCATTCCACAGCGACGCATCTTCGACCATCGCGTTCAGTTCCTCCAGCCGCGCAAGCGCGCGATCCCAGTCGATGAACCGGCGCAGCAGCGCAAGCGCGGCATTGATCTGATTGATATGAGCTTGCGCTTCGGCGCGCATAATCGATTCCTAAATTCGGTTCGTAGGCGCGTTAGTAAATTCCGCCCTGCTTCTCAAGGAAGTCACCATCGGGCCGCGATTTTGGTGCCGACTGCACGGGCGCTGATTTCGCTTTGGCCACAGCGGGGACGACGTCCTTGCCGATCGATCGGCGCGGTTCGCTTTCGGGTTTGAAAGCTTCCCAGATGACACCGGCCAGCGGATCACTGTCATTCGGAAATGCCCCATAGACCCGCTTTCCCGAGCGCCGGTCGATGCGGACCATGCGGACACCTGCGGTCGCGCGGAACGGTTTGACTGGCATTCCCTCCATCGCCGGCTTTGCAAAAGCCTTGAAAATCGGCGCTGCAATCACGCCACCCTGCGCACCGCCGCCCAGCGATCGCGGCTGGTCATACCCAAGATAGACGCCGGCAACGATGTCCGCCGAACCGCCGACGAACCATACGTTGGTCGGCCCCGTCGTCGTTCCGGTCTTGCCGAAAATTGGCCGCTTCAGGTCCTTCAGGATCGTTGCGGTGCCGCGCTGGATGACGCCTTCGGTGATGTGGACCATCTGATACGCGGTCATCGGGTCCATGACCTGTTTGGTGCGCTGTGGCGGTCGCGGCATCGCTTTGCCGTCATATTCGGGCATGTTGCACTTGTCGCATGGCCGGGTATCGGCGCGAAAAATAACCTTGCCGCGGCGATCCTGCACCAGGTCGATCATCGTCGGTGTCAGCGCGCGGCCATTATTGGCAATGATCGAATAGGCATTGACCATCCGTGAGACAGTCGTGTCGCCTGCGCCCAGCGCAATCGCGAGGACCGCTGGATAGGGCTTGCCCGGCTCGCTCACGCCAAGGTCAGCGGCAAGCTTCACGACGTTTTTCATGCCTGTCTGGCTTGCCGCGCGCACCGTCATCAGGTTGCGCGACTGCTCGATACCCCAGCGCATGGTTTGCGGCCCCGCCCCGCTGGCGCCGCCGAAATTGCGAAAGCATTTCTGCCCGAGGCGTGCGCCCTGATATACGCAAAACGGCCCATCGACGATGATCGATGCGGGCGTCATGCCGTGATCGAGCGCAGCCGAATAGGCAATCGGCTTGAACGTCGATCCGGGCTGGCGCAGTGCCTGCGTCGCGCGGTTGAACGACTGGATGCGCGCATCGAACCCGCCCTGCATCGCCAGCACTTGTCCCGTGTGCGGATTTTCGGCAACCATCCCGCCCGAAATTTCGGGCACACTGCGCAGCGCCCAAAAACGGCCTTCGGGTGCAACGGCGATGACGTCACCGGGATTGAGCCAGCCGAATGCCGCACCGCCCCCCCGTCGGGGCGTTTGCGCAGCATAGGACGGCATCACACCCATCGCTCCATCGGCAAATCCGATTTGCGCCGAGCTTTCGCCCTTCGATAACACGACGGCGGCGCGCCAGTCGTCATAGCTCAGGCCGATGTTTGCGGCAGCGAATGACTGCTGCCAATTGTCGGTTATGTTGATCTTCGCGATCGTACCACTCCACCCGCGCCCGCGGTCGAACCGCAACAACCCCTGGCGAAGCGCGTCCTGCATATACGTCTGAAGCCGCGGATCGAGCGAGGACCGGACCCATAGACCGCCCGAATAAACCGAAAACGGCCCATCCTTTTCGGTCTCGCCGAATTTGCCGATCAACTGGCGACGGACTTCTTCGAGGAAATAATCACCGGCGCTTTCATCTTTCGCTTGCGCGCGCGCGACCAGTTGAAACGGCGTTGCAACGGCCGCGGCATGGGCGGTGGCCGAAATGAAACCGTTTTTCAGCATCTCGCCGAGCACCCAGTTGCGCCGTTCGACCGCCCGATCGGCAAATCTGGCCCGGCTATATGTTTCGGGCGCTTTGGGAAGAATGGCGAGAAATGCCATTTCGGGTAATTTCAGTTCGTCGACATCCTTGTCGAAATAGGCGCGTGACGCCGCCTGAACGCCGAACGAATTGCGACCCAGCGCAATCTGGTTCAGGTAAAGCTCCATGATT
>JANLWD010000274.1:0-7510 GCA_031364345.1 Sphingomonas sp. | reverse complement strand
CGCAGGCGCATCCGCGACCGCGCGCATCCGCGCCTGTGCACCGCCGGTTGCGACAAAATCACCGATTGCGTCCGCCGCACTTGCGGCATCGCCCGACACATACGTCCATCCGCCCGCAAGCCGTGCCTGATCGGCGGCACCCCCACCATCGGGTGCAATCAACGGCAATCCCGATCGACGTGCTTCGGCCGCGACCATGCAGAATGTTTCAGCCTCGCATCCGTGGATCAATGCATCGGCACTGGCAAACAGCCGCGCCAGCTCAAGCCGATCCGAAATCGGCGACAGGAGTTGAATATGAGGATTATCCGCCGCAGCTTTTGCAACGCGCGCCTGATCGCGGCCATCACCAATAAGGATCAGGCCGATTGGTGCATTTATCCCTGCGGCCGTGACCGCTTCGACGACCATCGGCCACCGCTTTTCGGGCGCATGTCGTCCCGCCGCAACCAAAAGGGTCGCATCCGCGGGCAATTTGCACCGGTCGAGCAAGCGGGCGCGCAGCCCTTCGTCGCGCAAAGTGGGTGAAAAAACATTATCGGCAACACCCATCGGATTGGTGACGACGCTTGTCATGCCGCCTTCGATCAGCCGATCCGAAAGGCTTTGCCCCGCGGTAACAGTCACTGCGAATTGGCGGTCGAGCCGCAACAGATGTTTCCAGAACCAGCCGAATTGCCGGTCGATGGTCTCGCGTCGGGCGATGCCACCGAACCACCGATAAGCATAAGCCGACAGCGGATCGGCATGCATGATCAGCGCCCGTGGCGCAGCGCCCGGCCAATCGCCGACCACCCGCGCGCTGCGCCACGGCGACGATGCTTCGATGATGTCGGGCGCTTCGGCGTCGAGTGTCGCGTGCAATGCCACTTCGTCGCGAAAATAATGATATTTGCGATCGAGCGGGAATTTCGGCTGGTCGAGAAAGACGATCCGTGCGTTCGGCCCGCGTTCCTCGACACGGTTTTCCGGGCCGGGCGCAATGATGACGATTTCGTGCCCCGCAGCCGGCCCGGCGATCAATTTGCGGTCGATATAGGTTTTCACACCGCCGCCGTGCGGCGAATAGAAAGCAGCAACGTCGACGATCTTCATGTGCGCTATTTAATCGGGGCGAACGAGAATAGTCCACGGCGATACATCATCCGGACATTCACCGGCGTGATACCGCGCCCGGCCACAACGCGCGCGATCGCAACTTTGGGCTTGGCAGGGCCAAGGCTTTCGGGATTTCCGCCAAAGCCCACGCCGTCGGTCGACAAGCCGAATTTGCGATTGCCGTCACGATCGTGAAGCAGCGAAAGCGCAAATGTTCCCGCCGCGGGCGCACGGATGCACAATTGCAACGCACCCTCCGCTGGCACGTCGACCACGACCCGGCGGAATGTTTTTCCCGCGTTCAGCAAAATGTTATCGTCGGCAAGAAAGTCGGTATCGTTCGCCGGATAGAGTTCGGCCTTCACTGTGCCGCCGCGATCCTTCAGGCCGGTCACGGTGATGATAAACGCGGGCCCCGCTTCACCCGCACGGCACCGCCCCTCGGCCATGCCCAGCGTTGGTGTCGATGTCAATTGTGCCGAAGCAACCGTCGGCATCAGCACTGCCATCAGAACCAGCAACGTCTTCAACGCTAAACCTCCTTTTTGGCGCGCTTGATCGTGACAAGATCACCAATCGCCAAAATCGCCGCAGCAACGAGATAGATCAGGAGGATCAGGATCGTGACGACCCCGACGACCTGTTCGATCGCACTACCCTTGCCCAAAAACCAGATCACGATATTGGCAAAAATCACTTCGGTATTCACAAATAACGGCAACCGCGATGCCATCAGCTTCGCCGTCGCCAACAATGCCCAGATGCCGAGCGGGATGCCGGGCGCGCACAAGTGCCACGCAATTGCGATGAGCCCTGTCGCCGTCAAAACACGCAGCAAATGAACCGCCGCGATCCACCACAACGTCGCTTTCGGCAGGCTGAACAGCCGGTTCCCGAAAAGAACAATCAGGATCGAAACCAACACGATCACGCCAATCGATGCCGCGACCGCCGTACCCGCCACGCCAAGGTCGAGTGTGCCGATATACGGCCAGGCCATTGCCATCAGCGCCAGTGTGCACGCATTGCCGACCATCGCTGATAGGATCGTCACATCCTTGACTGCGCCGAACGGCGATGACGTCATATTGAGTTTTTTTCGCGCCCAGCCATAGAAATAGGCCTCGCCGAGCAAATCGAACAGTAGCGCATTGCCCACCTGCTTGCGCGAAAGTGCAATGAACCCTTCGGCCGGAATACCCCACAAACGGCGGTAAATCGTGAAATCGGTGATGATCGGGACAAACCAATATGCCAGCAGGACGAGCCAGAACAGCGGGTTGGTCGGGATTGCCTCGCTGATATTGATATCACGCAATCGCCAGCCGATCGCACCAAGCAGTGCGACCGACAACGCGGGCGTTGCCCATTGCCACAACGGTGAACGACGCACCGCCAATGGCAATGGGTCGCCGACATCGGCGATATTCTGCTGCAATTGGGTCAGTGCGACATCCCGGTTGTACGCCCCGATTGGGCTATTCGCGCCGGGGCTTAGCAACAAATAGCGTGCCAGTAAAAGCGTCGCATCATGCCGTCAGGCGAACGACGGTGCCGATATCGGGTTTCGCTGCACCATCGACAAGCGATGCGAACGCGACCCGCGCACCCGCCAGGTCAGGGACCCGTATGATCCGCACCAGATGTTCGGCAGCATGTGCGAACGCGTTCCAACTCGTCGCAACGGCACGGCCAAAGCCCTCGCCGCCCAATTCCTTGAGCATCGTTGCCATGTGCGCGGGTGCGAAGAACAGGATCGGCTTTGGCCCCGACAAGTCCGCCCCGGCGCCGCCACGATTCTCCCAATGCGTCAGGCCAACGAGACAGGAATATTTCAGCCCCTCATCCAGCGCCCCGTGCACTGATCGCAACACCGCGCCGTTGCCTGCAAAATCGACCGACACAGCATTCGCACCGGCCAACGCCGCCACACCGTCATACGGCAGCACGCGGTCATACAGGCCCGTCCCGCGCACGAAATCGACATTGCCCGCCGACGTCAGGCCGATCCGCGCAATCTCGGGCGACTGCGCCTTTGCCACATGCGCCAGTGCTAGTGCCGTTTTCGACGATGCGCTCGTCATCACCAGCGTATCCGCGCCGTGCCAGTTTTCGCGCGCAAACATCGCGCGGATCAGCCACGATGTCATGAACAGCGGTTCGAAGACCGAACGGACATCTTCGCGTTCGGGATAATGCCCCGGGTCCGCCGCCAGCCGACGATACTGGTTGTAAACCCCGGCCAGATGCTGGCGATGCGGCGCGCTGTCGGCAAAGCTCCCCGGCTTTACGGCACCCGGCGAGACGATCAGATGCGATGCCATCGGCAGATAGCCATACACGCGCTCGCCAACCGCGAACCCCTCGACGTTCGACGCCCTAACATGGGCATGCCCCCACACGGGAACGATGCCAAACCCTCCTGGTGCGGGGAAGAAATCCCAATATTTCATGCCCTCGCCCATCGCGGCGTAGGTGACATTATTGGAGGTTACCGCGAACTGCTCGACCGCAAGCAGGATTTCGCCGGGGCCGATGGCGGGCGTCGGCGTATCGCGGACTTCGCTGACACTAATAGCATCACGGCGGACGAGAATTTGGGTCATTGGGCTTCCTCTTCTTGGATCACATTACACAAACCCGTTTGTGCTGAGTAGGGACTGAGCAACGTCGAAGGCCCGTATCGAAGCATGGCGCAAGTCCTTCGATACGCGTCTTCGGCAAGCTCAGCCGCTACTCAGGACGAACGGGACTGGGATCAACCGCCTCCACCCGCACCAGCACCGCCTCGACCTGCACCTGCGCCCCCACGACCGCATTGAGCTCAGCCACCACCCCGTCGAACGGCGCGGTGAGGCTGTGCTCCATCTTCATCGCTTCGAGCGTGAGCAGTTTCTGGCCCTTGGTCACCGTGTCGCCTGCGGCGACTTCGACCGCGATGATGCGGCCTGGCATAGGGGAGAGGATGGTGCCGGAGGATGTGGGGCCGTGCGCGGAGCCGTTGGTGCGTGTTGAAACGAAGATCGCCTCACCGCCATCAAAGGCGACTAATCCACCTTCGGCAGGCTCGACAGAAATGTAGCGATCCAAATAGTTGGCAGGCAGTTTTCGAACTTGTGTGCGACTGCCAACGACCATTGCAACCTCATTGCGCTGAGGCGCATTCATTCGAAAATTCACAAGGTTCCTGAATGGAGTTGCTTGAAAGTGCGATTTGAGCTCGTCCCGCAATGTGCCGTAAACGGAGACGATGCTACTTACTTCTGCGGCGATAAGGCCGGTTGCAGCATCATCCAGAATTGACTCAAAGAGCTCACTACTCGGCGTTGCTAGGCTGTCTAGATGCTCAGCAATCAGCCCTGTCGACAGGCTTGCACTAGCAAAATCGTCGTTCATCAAGCAACGTTTCAAGAAACCCGCATTGGTTTTGACCGGCCAGATTTCCAAGCCGTAAAGGCCGTCAATCAACTGTGAGATTGCCGCAGCACGAGTTTCAGCATGTGAAATACTCTTAGCAATCATGGGGTCATAAAATGGGCTGATTTCGTCTCCTTCTTCAACACCGGTTTCAGTTCGAAGATCAGTTTTCGCAATATGGAGCGTCGCTAGCTTACCGACACTCGGCAGGAATCCGTTGGCGGGGTCTTCCGCATAGAGTCGCGCCTCAACCGCATGTCCGTTGATACTCAGCTCGTCTTGGGCGAGGGGCAACGCTTCCCCGCTCGCCACGCGCAGCTGCCATTCGACCAGATCGACGCCGGTGATTTCTTCAGTCACCGGATGTTCGACCTGCAACCGCGTGTTCATTTCCATGAACCAGATGCGGTCGGCACGTAGCCCCTCCGAGGCATCGGCGATGAATTCGATCGTGCCCGCGCCGACATAATCGACTGCCTTCGCCGCCTTGACCGCGACTGCGCAGAGTTGTTCGCGGGTCGCTTCGTCCATGCCGGGGGCGGGGGCTTCCTCGATCACTTTCTGGTGGCGGCGTTGGAGCGAGCAGTCGCGTTCGAACAGGTGGACGATGTTGCCGTGGGTGTCGCCGAACACCTGCACCTCGATATGGCGCGGGCGCTGGATGTATTTTTCGATCAGGACGTGGGCGTTGCCGAACGAGGCGGTGGCCTCGCGTTGGCAGGAGGCGAGCGCGTCGGCAAAGTCGGCTGCGTCCTCGACCTTGCGCATCCCCTTCCCGCCGCCGCCCGCGACGGCTTTGATAAGCACGGGATAGCCGATTTCGGTGGCTTGGCTTGCAAGGAACAAGGGGTCCTGGTTCTCGCCCATATAGCCGGGGGTCACAGGAACGCCCGCCGCGGCCATCAATTTCTTTGCCGCATCCTTCAGCCCCATCGCGGTGATGCTGGCGGGGCGCGGCCCGACCCAGATCAGTCCCGCATCGATCACCGCCTGCGCGAACGCGGCATTCTCGGAAAGGAAGCCGTAGCCCGGATGGATCGCCTCCGCCTTCGTGGCGAGCGCGGCGGCGATGATCTTCTCACCTACCAGATAGCTCTCGCGCGCCGGCGACGCCCCGATATGCACCGCCTCATCAGCCTGCCGCACATGCAGCGCCTTGGCATCGGCATCCGAATAAACTGCGACCGTGCGAATACCCATTGCCCGCGCCGTGCGGATGATCCGGCAGGCGATTTCGCCGCGATTGGCGATGAGGAGGGATTGGATCACAGGTCGCTTTCCTCAAGACCAGCGAGCTTCATCAGCGCGCGTTGCAGCCCGAGCTTGAGGGGGCGGTTGCCATGTATCGGAATCGACAACCGCGCGAGTTCGCCGCTCTTTCCATAAATGTGATGGCTTCCGGCAATGCGAAGCAACATCCATCCATTACGCTCGACGGCCTTCGCAAAAGTCTTACCCGAAACCGCCTTCACGCCGATGTCACAGCGCGAGTTCGAATACCTGCTCGCCGCGCGCGGGGTCCGGCGCTGGGACCTCTGCATCGAGCCAGCCTGCGATCGCCTCACGAACATTGGCAATCGTCTCGTCAAGCGTTTCGCCCTGCGACACGCAGCCAGGCAGCGCTGGAACTTCGGCCCAAAACCCGCCCTCTTCAGCCTCGTTGATACGCACCTTAATAATCATAACGCCAAGTTAAGCCGCGAGGCGTCCGCAAGCAAGAGCACCCGCGCGGTGCGGATGATGCAGCAAGCGATCTCGCCGCGGTTGGCGATGAGGAGGGATTGGATCATGATTGCTTCAACTTTTCGTATACCCTTGCAGCTGCCTTATTTTGTAGATCAACCCGATGCGTAACCAATTGCGAGAAAATCTTCCATTCTCCGCTTCGCCGCTCGCAGGTGTAATTCTCCTTCGACACGGTGTAGTCACCTGTGTAGAGATCGAACGCTCCGGTATCAGAATTGATGACTACCCGTCGCGTGATTGACTTCAACCGCACTGACTGGCGATTGCCTTTGACCGGAAAAACGCGAATTTCTCTCAAAGCTGTATCATATTTTGGCGGCCCGCTGACGTGGACTTCAGACCATTTTGTTTTTTCCCTGCCGGGCCATTGCGAGTAGCCATCCTCCCATGTGACGTAGTTCATATTCTCGATCTCTTGGAAATCGACAGCATCGCGCCATTCTCGAATAACAGCCAAACAATCCTTGGGGGCGGTCATTGCCGGACTTGCAAAAGAAATAAGCGACATACCGATAGTAACGTGACTGAGCATAACTTTCCACCTCACATCCGGAACACCCCGAACCGGGGCGCCTCCTCGACCGGCGCGTTGAGGGTCGCCGCCAACGCCAGCCCCAACACATCGCGCGTCTGCGCGGGGTCGATGATCCCGTCGTCCCACAGCCGCGCGGTGGCGTAGAGCGGCGAGCCTTCGTCTTCGTATTTCTGGCGGATCGGGGCCTTGAAGGCTTCGGCTTCCTCGGGCGTCCATTTCTCGGCATCGCGGTGGACGGTCGCCAGCACCGACGCCGCCTGTTCGCCGCCCATCACGCTGATCCGCGCATTGGGCCAGGTGAACAGGAAGCGCGGCGAATAGGCGCGCCCGCACATGCCGTAATTGCCCGCGCCGAAGCTGCCGCCGATCAGCACGGTGATTTTGGGCACTTGTGCGGTGGCGACTGCCGTAACGAGTTTAGCACCTTGCTTGGCAATCCCCTCCGCCTCATATTTGCCGCCAACCATGAAGCCGCTGATGTTCTGGAGGAACAGCAAGGGTATCCGCCGCTGGCAGGCGAGTTCGATGAAATGCGCGCCCTTTTGTGCGCTCTCGCTGAACAGCACGCCGTTGTTGGCGAGGATCGCGACCGGCATCCCCCAGATATGCGCAAAGCCGCAGACGAGCGTGGTGCCGTAGAGCGCCTTGAACTCGTGGAACTCGCTACCGTCGACGATACGCGCGATGACTTCGTGGACGTCATAGGGGGCACGG